>JANZYY010000384.1 GCA_026419705.1 Fischerella sp. | reverse complement strand
ATTCTTGAGCTACTGTTATATTTTGCACTCTTTATTTACTTTCTGCGGGTTTATTCGGTTAGGTGCAAGATCTGAGTCAAGCGATGGTCTTGTTGCAAAATATTATTTAAATACTTGAACTGCTGTAATTTTGTATTTATCTTCAGATGTTGGATTGCTTTTAACTCATCAAAAGCCAAAGGGAAAGCAGCGTTTTTATCTACCTTAATTACTCGTGGTGCGGAGTTGTGATTTGATTTGAAAGCTTTCTTAAAAACCGAACTGCTACCTTATTTATTTCGGCTAGCACTCAACATGAAATCAATAGCATTGCTTTGTGAGTCTACTGCTCAATATAAATACTTCCATCTTTCCTATGGTTCATATTTAACTATTGCTTGTCGTCCTAATATAGAGTTTGCACAATCTACACTGCCCGTCACTAATTTACAAGGTGCTCTTACCTCCGAAACTCCGACCACAACTCGAACATATAATCCATCATCTAACTCAGTCTTTGACACTTCATACAAAAATCTTTTCTGAGGATGTGCAGATAGCGAAGCAGCTAAAGCTGTTGTTGCACAAATAATGGCTTTTTTGCCAGGAGGGACATAGTAATCTATAAAAAAATCGCGGTCTTTTTTATTATTGCTCCAACCACTATATAATAGCTTTGAAGGCCAAGTCATACATCTTAAATCAAATCCTTTATCATGAAAACCTTGTTGAAAAACAACTTTAGAAATCCCAAAATTATTGTTTTCTCTTACATTTTTTTCTTTCAAGATTTTAATTGTGTAACCGATACCTATAACTCTAGCTCTAAAGATAGAGACTAACAAGAAGGTAAATAACAATAGTGAAGTGAATCCAAAGACTATCGTTAATGGCAAGACACGACTTTTAAGAGCATCAAGTATAATAATTTTTTTCATAAATATAAATTTCGCGCGCTCGGAACTACAACTACCTTAACTGATAAATATATAGTTGCAATGACTGGAAAATCTACACGTGAAAATTTTGCACCGAGACTCTGCTACATCAAATTGAAGAAGGAAGAAAAACTCTTCCTTCGAGCGATTAAAAATTATCAACTCTCAAATTTACTCCCCTGTAATCGATAGTCCATCAACCCAGACTCTTGGACAAACTCCCGCCGGAGTCAATTCCTCCAGTTTCTCTACAAAAATAATTGACTTTAACAGTTGTAGAAAATCACCAGCCACAGTTGCTGATTCAATACTTGTCTTAACACCTTTGTTGACAATCCAACCATCAAACGGCAGAGAAAAAGAACCTTGCAAAGACTTTACCCCAGCATGGAGGGCTTGTAAATCATCAATGAAAATCACATTTTCGGCAGTTTCCAAGCTCAATTCTTGAGCAGCAGCTGTACTGGCAAAGACATGATAAAAGTTGGGACTAACAGTAACTTTTGCACCAATATTAGCATTACCAGTAGGTTGGGCATTCATCCTTTTGGCAGTACCTGCACTATGAAGAAAACCTGTTAAAACACCACTTTCAATCAACGAAATTCGGCGTGTTGGAGTTCCCTCGCCATCGAAAGTTTCAGAAGCAACATTAGCGGGATGCAATGCATCATCACACACGCAAAGCAAAGGAGAAGCAATTTGCTTGCCTAAATCATCAGGAGTAGATAAGCTTTGTCTATCTAAAATATTCTGGGCATTGAACAGATTAGAAAAAGCACCCAAAAGACTTAAGAAAGCATCTGGTGAAAAAACAACAGTATACTTACCAGACTTGACTTTTTCATAGTTCAAGTGGCTAATAGTTTTTTCTGTTGTTTCTTGAATACAACCTTTGATATCTAGGGAATCAAAACTGCGGCTAATTCTAAAAGCACCAGCACTGCGCGGTTTTTTCCCATCTTCTTCTGTTTTGCTGTAAAGATAAATCGATGCTACAGAATGAGACTCAGTTCTCATTGCACCATCGCTATTGAGATAGAACCTGTCAACATCTCTTTGTGCCAAATTATTGTAAGGCACTCCCTGAATAGCCGGATGAGCTGCCAAGACTTCTTTTTCAGCCGTTAGCAAGCTTTCTATCAATTGAGAAACAGGTGCTTGCGGAAATTTCTCAGAAGGTTTATTGGGGATAGCAACAGTAGCCTCAGGACTAAAATCTGGAACATTTTCTTTTACACCAAAAAAACTAGCTTCATAGGCTGTTTTTAAAGCTAATTCCAGTCCCTTGGGGTCTACATCTGTCGTACTAGTGACACCCATAGTCTTTTCTTCATTCCAAACGCGTACAGTGACACCAGAAAGATTTGAAGCTTTAACTTGCTTCGGCTCACCTCGCTCTACTTGTACGCTGGTTGAATCTACCGTAGAGCCATAGATATCGAATTTTGTAATGCCAAGCTTTTGTGCACTTTCCTTGGCATAAGTTGCAATCTCGTTAATATTTACCATACTCAACTTTGCAATTGAAATTTTGCCGCGCAGAAACTCTATTTCCTTCTTTGTGTCTTAGTATCTTTGTGGTTTATCCGGTCTTTATATTAACCACCAAGACACAAAGACACCAAGTCACCAAAAATTCTTTAGCGTCCACCAACGGTAATTGAATCAACCTTGATGTGAGGCTGTCCTACTGTAGTGTAAATACTGCCACTAATCGAGCCACAAAAACCAGGTGCTAAAGACAAATCTTGGGAACACATGGAAATTTTATTCATAATTTCCTTGGCTTCACCTATTAAGATAGCTCCCTTGAGTGGCTTGGTAATTTTGCCATTTTCAATTAGGTAAGCTTCGTCTACACCAAAGTTAAATTGACCTGTAGCGCCAACGCTACCGCCACCCATTTTTTTACAGTAAATGCCTTTGTCAACAGAGGCAAATAAATCTTCTGTTGTGTATTCTCCAGGAGCAATGTAAGTATTACGCATGCGGCTAGCAGCAGCAAAAGTAAAATTTTGACGGCGTCCGCTACCGGTTCTGGGGTGTCCGGTACGCCAAGAACCAGCTCTATCTGCTAAAAAGTTTTTGAGAACGCCTTTTTCAATCAGTAGCGTTCTTTGGGCTGGCATACCTTCATCATCCATGTCAATTGTACCGAAGGCTTGTTCGGTACGTCCTTCATCCCAGGCTGTTAGGTTTTCATGGGCAATTTTTTCGCCTTTTTTATCGGCAAACGGAGAGGTTTTGCGTTCGATTTGTGTTGTTTCTAGCAAGTGTCCGCAAGCTTCGTGGAAGATCACTCCACCGAAGTGATTCGCCATGATGATGGGATAAGTACCTGATTCTACGTAATCAGCGTAAAGCATTTTACCTGCGCTTTCGGAGATCTGCTCGGCTGATTCTTGATAATCCCAGGTTTTTAAGAAGTTGGGGTCACTGGTGTTACCAGCACGTTCTCCAATGGAAGCGCGATGAGCGCCGTCAGTGCATAGAAGGCTAACTCCTACAGATTGGGTGAGGCGAATATCACGGGCAAAAGTGCCATCACTAGCGGCTACTAAGACTTCTTGCCAATCCCGGAAATAGGTGGCGCGTCGGGATTGGATATGAGTGGCTTTTTGTCGGAGTTGCGCAGTAGCATCAAGAAGGATTTCTCCCATTTCCCGAATGGAACTACACAGAGGTAACCAACTATCTTTACCTTTTTTGGTAGCGTAGTCTCTCAGTAATTCTAGGTTGATTTCTGGAATGAAGGCGTTAGGAGCAGGTAGCTGCAAGCCCAAGATCGAAAGTCCTTTTTCTAAGGCGGCTTTCAAGCCTGCAAAAGAAAGATCGTTGGTGCTGACATAGCAGTCGCTATGTCCTTTAAATACTCTCACTCCCGCACCGGTGGAAAGACGGGGTGTGATGCTGGTGATTGCATCTTCTTCAGCAAGACAACTGATGTAGTTGACACGCTCTAAGAAAAATTCGATGAAATCAGCACCGGCGGCGCGTCCAAGTCCTAAGAGGGTAGCCAAGGGAGCTTCCCAAGTTTCATCGAATCGTTCTGCAGTGGAGGTGTATTGCAGTGTCGGGAGTTGTTTAGACAGAAGTAGCGTGTTTATTAACATGGATAGCCTCTTGGTCCTAGCTCTTGCGGAGATTAGACTGAAATATCCTGGTGTCATCAGTCTAACAAATCCTTAAAAGTCCTAGTGGTTTGCCAAAGCAACTTTGCGGGTTTGTAGTTGGCGCTTTGGCGCTGAAGCGCTAACTACAAACAATACCTACCCAGCAATTTTGGTTTGGTGGAGTACTAGGAATTAGGGCGCTTAACTAATTGATTAGAAGCGCGATAAGTGTGGTATAGTATGCCTCTCAGAAAATTATCTCAAAAATCTAATTGTAAAAGGATAGCGGAAATGTTGTCCTTTATAAGCTTTAATCGCTGCAAAATTTACTAAAATTAATTGCGATAACATTAATATTGATATAAGTATACTTAAAACTGTTAAGAGACTATTAAAAATAGTTTCTAATTGTCTAGAAACCATATGATTAGTTAAGGCTACACCACAAGTCGTAAAAACTAAAAATAAGGAAATTATAATAACAACTAAAGTATAAACAGTTAGTGAAAGTTGAAAATTTAAAGATTCTCTTCCTTGAAAATCTATCCACGGGTCTTGTGCTTTTTTGCATCGCCAAATAGCCAACGGCCCCACGATATTTAGCAATGGCAGATACAAGGGAATTCCCAGAAATACTAATAAAGCTAATGGTATCCACAATAAAGCCGAGAGATGACACAGCATTGCCCATATACGTATTTGCTTGTTGTGATTGTCTCTCATGGGTATTTATTTGTGTTGGTAAATTTCTTCAACATTCTCCACCATAATGTCTATAAAAAAATCTGCATAAGAGATTAAAATCTCAGAATTTCTCGATCGCAGTTTTCTGGAAAAGGTTCTATTTGGTGAACTATACTTTTACCAGTTTATAAAGCTAGGCTGTTGTGCGACAGTTGTGGCTTATTTGCGTTGTTGAGGAAAGGCTGTAATTCTTCGGTAAGCAGTCTGAGTTGAAAACCACAGGGTATAGGTACTCCTGATGCGGTGTTCGGCAACTCATATCAAGTTCGGCTAATTCATGTTCATTAAAAACCCTCACCTTTGTCGGACACCCTCTCCGAAGTTGGGAGAGGGGAAGGGTGAGGGCAGATACGATCGCTAATCAAACGGATTTGATATTAAACAGCTAAATGCTAGTTTCCACTTTGTGTTGTGGTATTATCAATAGCCCGTGTAATTAAACTGCGATCGCCAGTTGGCGAAGGAAGACAGTCCTGGTTGTGCTTCTTCAACACTCCGTGTCCTAATCATAGAGAGAGTGAGGATGAGGAGAAAGGTAAAGATTTATTGTGAAGTATTCTGGTATATACAGTTAATAACCAACTGCTGAGACTGATTGCATCCTGTCTCTTATACACATCT
>JANZYY010000383.1 GCA_026419705.1 Fischerella sp. | reverse complement strand
GCCCTTTAGTGATAGATTCGAACATCTACTTTCATCGCCTAGTTTTGCCTGATTCAACTTGGTGTCTTAGTGTCTTAGTGGTTCAATAATATAGTCTCTGTTTTGAGATCGGGCTTCCGTATTAAGACCTGGTTAACAGTCAACTTAAGTACAGTTTTTTTACGCAGAATTTTTATAAATTTTGACTGAGATTTGCTCTCATCTTCATAAAACAATGTGATTGGATAGTGGATATTAGTTAGTGGTTACTAGCTAACTACTAACAACTAAACCTAGAGTTGATTCAAGATTTTATGCGTCTGAGGCACAACACGCACTTGTTTAACAAACCGCTTCATCAAAGCTTGCCACATCAAAACTTGGTCAGGAGAAGGTGCAAGTATGGGGGTTTCAGTGAATTGCTCAGAAGCAGCCAAAGGTGTAACAGGTTGTAAAAACACAGGAATTTCCGGACTCACTTGTGCGACTAATAAAGCTGAATGTTCCAACTCAGCAGGATCTGTTTGAGCGGAAATGACGATCTTGACGAAACATTCAACTTGGGAAGAGTAACAAAGGTGGAGAAATTCGGTATGTTCTTGCCAACGAGTTTCGCCACTCGTGCTGGGTAATTTCAAATCCATACCCACAGAGTCCAAGTAGGGCAAAACCATTGCCAACTGTTCTGGACGATGTCCGCCAGTTTCCAAGTATACGGGTAAAGCGGTTACTGCACGTACCTGTGGCAAAAATTCCACTAAAAATCTGGCATGAAGAAGGGGTTCGCCTCCTGTCAAGCTAATGCCATCGTGTAGAAAAGGTATATTTTGTCGCTCAACTGATTCAAGTAATGTGGGTAAGGGGACAGGATTTGAGTAAAATTCAAAATCGCGCTTTCCTGGCGATCGCTCTATCCTACAAGTGGTGGGTGCACTCCAGGTGTGAGCGCTATCACAGAAGTGACAGCGTAAGTCACAAAAAGCAAAGCGAATAAATATCTGACGCATCCCAACGTTCAGTCCTTCCCCTTGAATAGCAGAAAAGACCTCGATTAGATGTGCTGTAGGTGTAATAGCAGTTTTAGTAGTCATTTGATATCTTAGCAACGCATACGCCCCACCTCGAACAGTAGGGATATTTTTTAACTTCTTGTTCTATTGTGAACCGTAATGACAATCTCTAATTTCAACCCTAAATGATTTCAAACGATCGAAAATAAGGTTGAGTGATTCACTAAGACAAAATAATGTTCGGCATATTACATTGACTGAAATGGCAATGAATGTTCAGAACCTCATGACTAGCCAACCCCAAGAGGCGGATTTTCCAGTAATGTTCTTACATGACATAGCAATAGTACAAGTATCCGAGCGATTGAGCGTGCTGGAGGCTGTAGCCTTCAAGCAAACTTGCCAAAATCTAACCCAGGCAAATCCAACTCCCCAGAAAATCATCATCGACTTCCAGCAAACTACTTTCATGGACAGCAGTGGTTTGGGCGCCTTGGTGAGTAATTTCAAGGCCGCTCAGGATCTGGGTATTGAGTTTATACTACGGAATGTTACTCCTCAAGTCATGGCTGTATTAAACCTCACAGGACTGGAGAAGGTATTTTCTATTGAGTCTGATGCTTTGATGACAGCACCCTCCCAACTAGAAGAACAGCTACCAACCACACATCCTTCTGTGCGTTCTTGGATGAAACGGTTGATAGACATTGTCGGAGCATTGGTAGGTTTAGTAATTACAGGGATTATTCTTATCCCTATTGCTGTGGCGATCGTGCTTGACGACCCCGGTCCCATTTTCTTCAGTCAAATTCGCTGTGGTTGGATGGGTAAGCGCTTTCGGATTTGGAAATTCCGCTCGATGTATGTTGATGCAGAAGCTAGAAAAGCCGAGCTGGAAAAACACAACCAAGTACAAGGGGCTTTTTTCAAAATCGATAACGATCCTAGAATTACCAAAGTCGGAAGCTTTTTGCGACGCACAAGTTTGGATGAACTCCCCCAGTTTTGGAATGTCCTTAAAGGAGAGATGAGTTTAGTAGGTACCAGACCACCCACACCTGACGAAGTAGAACGTTATGAAGTGCCCGAGTGGCAACGTCTCGATGTGAAACCAGGTATGACTGGAGAATGGCAGGTTAATGGACGGTCTAGTATACGTAAATTTGAGGACGTAATTCGTCTGGATTTGCAGTATCAAAAAAACTGGAGCTTGCTATACGATTTGAAACTGATTTGGAAAACAGTAACCATCCTATTTCATAAAAATAGTGGTGCGGTTTAGCTTAATTTTACAAAGGTAGCATCTCAATCATAAATTATGACTCTTGCCATGAGTGCGATCGCGCTCATGGCAATAATTTTTTGTCTTCATTTTTCGTGTTATACCAATTCTCAAAAATAGAACTACACATAGTTGGTAGTGAGTACTTAAGTACTCACTACCAACCAAGAACATTTGTAGTCATTTTTTGGAGAAACTGTATTACAACAATGGTGCTGAAAGTTCCGACACCTCCGGAAATGACGGCTGTTTTCAGGGTTTTTACTTACGTAAAAGTTTAGTATTTTTACGCTGCATTTTGCGCTTGGTCGGTAAAAAAATATATTTATACCGCCATTAATACTGGTATCAGTTTTTACACAATCTTCAAGGTAAAAAGACTGACATTAACAGCATCTGAAGGGAAAATTCAAATAAGGTTACTTTTGTAACAAGCATTTTTTGATACCAAGTTAGTAATTAAAAAAGACCGGGGTTCTTCTGACTACTGTGATATGCGGATATTAATTTACTCCTACAACTACTATCCAGAACCAATAGGTATAGCTCCTCTAATGACTGAATTAGCAGAGGGACTCGTCAAGCGAGGACATCAAGTGCGTGTAGTCACTGCTATGCCCAACTACCCGGAACGTCGTATCTACGAGGGATATAGAAACAAACTATATTTGACTGAATTTAAAAACGGCGTACAAATCCAACGCAGTTATGTTTGGATTCGTCCACAACCGAACTTAATAGATCGGGTGTTGCTTGATGCCAGCTTTGTACTCACCAGTTTTCTACCAGCCTTAATGGGTTGGCGTCCCGATGTGATTCTTGCAACTTCACCATCTCTACCTGTTTGTATACCAACTGCGTTGTTGAAATGGTTGCAAGGTTGTCCTGTGGTATTAAATCTGCAAGACGTATTACCAGAAGCAGCTATTCACGTCGGTATAATCAAAAACCAAATATTGATTAAAGCGTTTACGGCGTTAGAAAAATTTGCCTACCGCACTGCTACTAAAATTAGCGTTATTGCTGATGGATTTGTGGAAAACTTGCAAACAAAAAATGTAGAAGCGAGTAAAATTGTGCAAATTCCTAATTGGGTTGATGTCAATTTCATTCGTCCCTTGCCATCAAAAAATAACGCCTTTCGCGCTACTTATAATCTAAATGACAAATTTGTAGTCTTATATTCTGGTAATATTGCCCTTACCCAAGGCTTGGAAACCGTAGTCAAAGCTGCTTCTGTATTACGGCACATTCCAGATATTACTTTTGTCATCGTTGGGGAAGCAAAAGGTTTACAGAGATTGCAGCAAGAGTGTCAAAACTGTGGTGCAGATAATGTTTTGTTACTACCTTTTCAGCCGCGTGAAAAATTGCCGGAAATGTTGGCAGCTGCTAATGTTGGCTTGGTGGTGCAAAAGAAAAATGTTATATCTTTTAATATGCCATCAAAAATTCAAGTCCTGCTTGCAAGCGGACGGGCAGTGGTTGCATCTGTGCCTGAAAATGGCACAGCAGCAAGAGCAATCAAACAAAGTGGTGGTGGAGTGATCGTTCCTCCTGAAGATCCCGACACTCTCGCTCATGCAATCTTGGACTTATACAAGCATCCAGAAAAAGTTAAGACTCTTGGTCATAACGGTCGCCAATATGCTGTTGAGCAATATGCTTTCGAGCAGGCTCTAAATCACTATGAGTCTTTGTTTTACGCCGTGACGTCAGATAGAGCAGTAATGAGACCAACAATAGTATCAAAACAACAAGTGTAACTTTTGGTTGATAAAGAGGGTGCTGCGTCACTACGATGCAAACAAACATTGTTTTGAAAAAAATAGTTTGAGAAATGTTGAGCCTGTATCTGACTCCGGTCTTTGCAGGCTCAATTTTCTTGACATTCCTCAGCAATCAGCACAGCTTTGAGAGAAAAAGTTAGGTTAGTTAAAATAAAAATAAGGATTGAGTACTGGGTATTGAGAAAACTCTTTTTCAATTTACTCAGTTCTTAATCATTAATTGCTAGTGATTTGCCAAAGCAACTTTACAGGGTTTGTAGTTGGCGCTTTCGCGCTGAAGCGCTAACTACAAAAAACAATACTTACCCAGCAATTTTGGTTTGGTGGAGTATTAGTTTCCTTGAAAATTCCTTTAGTTCCAAAATCTTCTATTTGAATGTTTAGCCATTATGCGCCAAAAAGTCTTAGCTTGGTTGGCAGAGAATGTTCCAACTTCGCGGCTCAACCATATTCTCGGAGTCGAGCAAATGGTTATCGACCTTGCCGAGCACTACAAGTTGGATCGAGAAAAAGCTGCTATGGCTGGGCTGATGCATGATTTGGCAAAATATTTTCACCCGCAAAAACTCTTGCAGATGGCAGAAGTTGCAGGGCTGGAAGTAGATGAGGTGATGAAAGCAACCCCCCATCTTTTGCATGCAGATATCAGCGCTATTGTCGCAAGAAATACATTTGGTGTAGAGGATGAAGAAGTATTACAAGCAATCGCTAATCACACTTTGGGTAGACCGGGCATGGATCCACTCTCGTGTATTGTGTTCCTAGCAGATTCTCTAGAACCAGGACGCGGTGAGTCTGCCCAATTACAGAAACTACGCAAACTCAGCCGTGAAAATCTGGAAGAGGCTGTGTGGTTGACCTGTGATTACACTTTCCAATTTTTGCTTGCAAACCCTCGTTTAATTCACCCACGCGCGATCGCCACTCGCAATTGGTTCTTGCAAAAGTCAAAGGCTAAACTACCAATTCTTCAAACAATCGCATAGACTACCATTTTTTTGTTAGTATTCAAAAAAACCAATACATACAGTTGCAGTTCAATTGTCATTTGCTAGTAATTGTCAAAAATTCTTAATAAACAAACAAAGCAGCTGAGGTTTAATGTCTGATTACTTCCAAGCACACTTCCCATCACAATCAATCACTGTAAAACAAAATGCGGCAAGAAGCTCGCAGATTGATAGCAACGAAACGAGTGCACAATTAGCCGCAACCATAGCTGCAGCAGCATCAGACCGGAAAGCAGGTGATATCTTATTGCTGAAGGTAGCTGACGTATCTTATCTTGCAGATTATTTTTTGATCATGACAGGCTATTCTCGAGTGCAAGTAAGGGCGATCGCTGATGCAGTCGAAGAAAAAGTAAAACAAG
>JANZYY010000037.1 GCA_026419705.1 Fischerella sp. | reverse complement strand
GTATTAAGAGGTGGCTATCATGCTTGATTCTGTTGCCCATGACTTGAAATCACGTTTAGAGTTAGGTCAACCGGGTTTTACAATCTTAGATGTGCGCGATCGCCAAAGCTACAACAGGGGTCACATTACAGGAGCAGTACCAATTCCTTTAGCTGATTTGCCTAGCCGCGCCAAAAGCTGTCTGCACACACAGCGCGATATCTATATTTATGGTGAAAATGACGAACAAGCAGCACAAGCTGTAAATTTACTGCGAGAGGCAGGATTTGCTCACGTCACCCAAATTAAAGGTGGTCTTGCTGCTTGGAAATCTGTTGGAGGTGCAACAGATTAATACTTGAAGGCAGAAGTCAAAAGGCAGAAAGGAATAATCCCAACACCATGTTTTTTTGACTTTTTTAACTGTCTAATCATCTTTGTCGTGCTGCATTAACAAGTTTAATCATCAATACAAATCTGTTTGTGGCGTCTTTACTTCAAAGACGTGAGAGTGTTAAATCTGTAATCTTGCGGTTAAAAAGCAACTTGGGTGATGGGAAATCAATACTGTGCCAGTAGCCTATTTACCTAATAGGTGTAGGCGGCGCGTATTTATTCCCATCAAAACTTAAAGTAAAAAATAATAAAAATACATCGCTGCAAAATATATGCGCCCTAGTTTTTCATTGCCAACACTTGAGTAGATTCACGGCTGAGCAACCCATTCAATAGGGAAGCAGGACGTTGACCATAAGGCCAAGCAAAAGCATGGCGAAAAGCAGCATCCTGACAAGCTTGGAGTTGTTCAAAATTAATAATGTCGTAGGTCAGGAGATTTTCATACTCAAACGGCAAACGTACATTGTGTAGTCCAGCGTTGTCAGTACAGATAGCTACATCTACTCCAGCATCAAAACAACGGTCAAAAACTAACTTCAGTTGTCGGATATCCTGCAAAGTACCAGTTTTGAGGTAGGTAGTCGGGCAAACTTCCAAACACTGATTCCGCCTAGCCAAATCCGGTAGTAAGTCGGGATGTAACAGCGGAATTTGGATACCGTGACCAATTCGCATCAGATAGGGTAATAGTTGTGGGTAACAACCAGCTGTGGTTTCATAGAGATGCCCTGTAGTGCTAATTCCTAGAGATAAAGCATAATCATACAGTTCGATCCATTCTTCGAGGCGATCGCCATAATAGCTATCTCCTCCTGCCAAGTCTACCGCACAAACATACTGCCTATTTTGTGCGGCCAAATCAACAATCGCTTTATTTACTTCATAAGGTAAACGTGAGTGCATGCAGAGAATTTGGCTAGTAACAATCGGATATTCGGATAATTTGCTTGCCCTACCGACAACTTCGACAATTTCCGCCATCTTGTCAATTCTTTCTGATTGACTCAGACATGCGGGCGTCCGCAGATAAGGGGTATAACGCAGTTCTAAATACGCCAAATTTTCAAAGATATAAGCACCCCTAAGCAAGCGATAAATAAAGTAGGGTAGAGTCTCTACAGTTTGCACGCTTTCTACTAATGTGTGTAACTCTAGATATTCATCTAGAGTGTTGCGCGGGCGCGTGTAAAACTCTTCAAATTCTGCATATTCAGCAAATCGAGAAATCAACTCGGAGGAATGACGTTCAAAGTATCGCCACAGAACTCGCGGTACAACCGAACCGCCTAGGTGTCTGTGCAATTCTGCATATAAAGCCATAGTAGTGTATCTACAGAAAATTTTAATTATTATTAACAGTAACAAATAAAAAAAACAAGCTGCTTCTTTTTTTGGTTGATTTACTACAAACAACAACCAACAATTTTTATACTTTCGCTCACAAAGCTTGACATTTGTCAGAAAACCTGAGGATAATAGTTGTTTGTGGAAACTTTAGCTCTTTAAAATAAACTCTTGGCTAACGTCATTGTTATAGGTGCCCAGTGGGGCGATGAAGGAAAAGGAAAAATAACTGATTTACTCAGCCGCTCCGCAGATGTGGTTGTACGTTACCAAGGGGGTGTCAATGCTGGACACACAATCGTAGTCAAAGGTCAGACCTTTAAACTGCATTTGATTCCCTCTGGTATTTTGTACCCGGATACAGAGTGCATTATCGGTTCTGGAACAGTCATCGATCCACAAGTTTTGATTGCAGAACTCGATCGACTAGAACAACTTGGTATTTCTACCAGCAATCTGTTGATTGCCCAAACTGCTCACGTCACAATGCCTTATCATCGATTAATCGACCAGGCAGCGGAGGAACGTAGGGGCAGCCATAAAATTGGTACAACTGGTCGAGGTATAGGTCCGACCTATGCAGACAAATCGGAACGAACGGGCATCAGGATGTTAGACTTGATGGATCCCCAAGGGTTACATGACCAGCTAGAGTGGACGATTAATTATAAAAACGTCATTCTGGAAAAGCTTTACAACCTGCCGCCGTTAGACCCTCAGAAGGTGATAGATGAATATCTGGGGTATGCGGAAAGATTGCGACCTTACGTTGTCGATACCTCTTTAAAAATATACGATGCCATTCAGCGGCGGCGCAATATTTTATTTGAGGGAGCGCAAGGTACCCTCCTCGACCTAGATCACGGAACTTATCCCTATGTAACCTCTTCTAACCCGGTAGCTGGGGGAGCTTGCACTGGTACAGGATTAGGACCAACAATGATTGACCGGGTGATTGGGGTAGCAAAAGCCTACACTACACGTGTAGGTGAAGGACCGTTCCCTACAGAATTGGATGGAAAACTGGGAGAGCAGCTGTGTGCGCGTGGTGCCGAATTTGGTACAACCACCGGACGCAAGCGGCGATGTGGCTGGTTTGATGCAGTCATCGGCCGCTACGCAGTGCGTATTAACGGTATGGATTGTCTAGCGATCACTAAACTAGATGTCCTGGATGAATTAGAGGAAATCAAAGTTTGTGTTGCTTATGAGATTGATGGAGAACGCTGCGAACATTTTCCCACCAGTGCTCGTAAGTTTAGTCGATGTCGTCCAATCTACAAAACCTTGCCGGGATGGAAACATTCCACCAGCAACTGCCGTTCTTTGGATGATTTGCCCAGGCAAGCGTTGGATTATCTCAAATTTTTGGCAGAATTAATGGAAGTGCCGATCGCGATCGTCTCTTTAGGAGCTAGTCGCGATCAAACTATCATTGTAGAAGACCCCATACACGGTCCCAAACGGGCTTTGTTACACCCTGACGGTACCCCTGCTTCCTTGCTGAGTGCGTAGGAGATGGGTTATTATTGCGATTCCATGTAGGGGAGGACACTTGGCTGCAAGTGTCCTTTGCGTGTGAGTTTTGAATTGTGAATTATTGAAGTATGGAACTTAAAATTGAGTGTCAAAAGCGACCAGAAGGTAGCAAACCCAACGCTTTACGTCGTTCTGGGTTAATACCTGCTAATTTATACGGTCATAATGCTAACGAGTCTGTTTCTTTGGTTATTGATGCCAAAACTGTTGAACAGCTGCTCAAAAAAGCTCGTGTCAATAAAACTAAAGTGGAACTGAATGTTAAAGATATGAATTGGTGCGGTACAACAGTGATCCGAGAAGTTCAAGTTCATCCGGCAAAGGGTACGCCCTACCACTTGAGTTTTTTTGCTGGCACCAAAAACTGATACAGTTTGTAATAATTGCTGAGGAGACCAGGGCAAAAAACCCTGGTTTTTTATTGATTTAACCACAAAGAACACAAAGGACACAAAGCAAAGAGATGACAGAGGTTTCGATTCCACCTTTGATTGAGCAGATGTTGCAGCCTGGGTTTTATCCGCACCCGGTGCAGAAAGCGATTCGGTTGATTCAGACGCATGTTTCTTATGTGTTGTTGACTGGGGATTATGTATATAAGGTGAAAAAGCCGGTAAATTTCGGTTTTTTGGATTATTCGACCTTGGAGAAGCGCAAGCATTTTTGTGAAGAGGAGTTAAGGTTAAATCAGCGGGGAGCAGGGGAGCTTTATTTAGAAGTGTTACCCGTGACTTTGGTAGGGGAGCAATACCAACTTGGGGGAACAACAGAGGCGGTAGAGTATACGCTGAAGATGCGTGAGTTTCCTCAAGAGGCGCTGCTGAGTGAGATGTTCGAGCAGGGAAAGTTAGAGGAGGCGCACTTAGAAGAGTTAGGACGGGTGGTGGCAGATTTTCACGCGAAAACTGTCACGAATGACTACATTCGTTCTTTTGGGGAAGTGTCGCAAATCCGAGCTGCTTTTGACGAGAACTACCAGCAAACGGAAAAATATATCGGCGGCCCGCAAACACAGGAACAGTTTGAGGAAACGAAGCGATATACAGATCGGTTTTTTGCGGAGCGAAGAGAACTTTTTCAGAGTCGGATCGCCGGTGATTTTATTCGCGAATGTCACGGCGATTTGCACCTGAGAAATATTGCGCTGTGGCAAGGGAAATTATTGCTGTTCGATTGTATTGAGTTTAATGAGCCGTTTCGCTTTGTTGATGTCATGTACGATGTGGCGTTTACGGTGATGGATCTGGAGGCGCGACAGCGCAAAGATTTGGGCAATGCGTTTTTGAATACCTATATTGAGCAAACTGGAGATTGGGAAGGTTTGCAGGTTCTGCCTTTGTATTTAAGTCGTCAGGCTTATGTTAGGGCTAAGGTAACTTCGTTTTTATTGGACGATCCTGGTGTGTCAGCACAAGTAAAGCAAGAGGCTGCAAAAACAGCAGCGAGTTATTACAAGCAGGCATGGGAATATACTAAGCCGCGTCAGGGACAGTTAATTTTAATGTCGGGAGTGTCAGGTTCGGGAAAAAGTACGACAGCACGATATTTAGCTCGACAGATAGGGGCAATTCATATTCGCTCAGATGCAGTGCGCAAGCATTTAGCAGGAATTCCATTGCTACAACGGGGTGGAGATGATTTGTATACACCTGAGATGACCCAGAAAACATATGCACGGTTGTTGGATCTGGGGATTCTGCTTGCAAGCCAGGGATTTGTGGTAATTTTAGATGCTAAGTACGATCGCCAGCAGTTGCGACAAGAAGCGATCGCCAAAGCTGAAGAAAAGCAAATACCCTTGCAGATTCTTTATTGTACGGCACCGCCAGAGGTCTTACAACAGCGACTGCAACACCGCACTGGCGATATTGCTGATGCCACTGCCGATTTATTGACTTCACAACTCCGCTGTGCTGAACCCTTCACGGAAAAAGAAAAACCATTAGTGAAAATTTTGGACACAACTCAACCACAACAGGCACAATTAAGTTGGTTAGTGTGAGTAAACTATTTCTCGTGATGAATGTTGTTTGTTGTTTGCAACAACCAACAACCAACAAACAACCACCAACAAAGTTAATTGAGCCAACAGGCCTGACCTTATGGCACCAGATAAAAACAACTTCAGCAACTTTCTATCCGTCTCACCCAACTTTTTGAACCAAATCTTGGTTGGGATATTTTTAACACTAATTTTTGTGGTGTTACGTTACCCACCACCTCTCAGTATTTTCCTGGGGATTTTGGGCGGTTTAGCTGTGGGCTGGATCACCTCAACCAGCAAAACAGGTCCCAAGGGAGGTGCTGTCGCTTCTACTGAAGGTGTTGATGCAGGGTTGAGGTATTGGTTATTTTTTTTACTTGGCTTTTTGTTTTTGGGGTATAAACCAACCATCAGCATCTTGCTGGGTTCATTAGCTGGTATCGGTGGCGGCTGGATTATTGCGTGGTGGCAAAGTAAGGAAGAAGCTAGAACTCAACTCCCTGAAGAACCTATAGAGGAAGATGGATCGGCACAGCCTACTTATCCAGTTGCCAAACGGCGGATCAGAAAACCTGTTCGCCGTTACCGTCGTTCTCCTCAAAATTTCAACTGGTTCGACTTTTGGCGAAGGTAAAAAGTAACCTTTGTTAGTAGTTAGTAGTTAGTAGTTAGTAGGTAGTTGTTTGTTGTTTGAAATAACTCGCCACCAACTCATTATCCACTATCCACTAACCACTATCCTCTATCCACTATCCACTAACTCCAATGTTTTTATATCTCTCCAAACTGCTACCACTATTTTTTTATCCGCTGGGACTAACTTGTATTTTTTTGCTGGTAGCACTTTTCATGTTGTGGAAACGTCCCCGAACAGCAGCGATCGCCATTACACTGGCGCTGATTTTACTGTTATTTAGCAGTAATGCCTGGATTCCTAATTTACTGGTGCGATCGCTAGAATGGCAATATCTTCCACCCGCACAAATACCAAATGCAGAAGCAATAGTTGTGCTAGGAGGTGCTACCAAACCAGCTTTACCACCACGACCAGGTGTAGATTTAAATGAAGCTGGCGATCGCGTTATTTATGCTGCTCAACTTTACCGTCAAAATAAAGCTCCTACGATCATTCTCAGTGGTGGTCACATCGATTGGGAGGATAACCAAGGCTTAGCAGAATCTGAGGATATGGCACGAATCCTCACCTCAATTGGTATACCGTCAGCAGCTATTATTCAAGAATCTCAGTCTTTGAACACATATCAAAATGCGGTGAATGTCAAAAAAATACTCGAATCTCGTGGTATTCGCCGTATCTTGCTGGTAACTTCGGCAATGCATATGCCGCGATCGCTCCTTATTTTCAAGCATCAAGGTATCGACGCCATTCCTGCACCCACTGACTTCCTTGTAACTAGCACCGAAATGCAAGCACTAGCTAGTACCCCTAAAGCTGCTATCCTGAGTTTATTACCAGATAGTACCAACCTGCACAAGTTTACTGGGGCAGCTAAAGAGTATATTGGTATTTTTGTTTATCGCTTACGAGGTTGGCTGTGAAGGTGAGTTAAGAGTTAGGGCGTTGCATAAATGTGGGATGATTTTCTTGTATTTCTCTGTTAAAACCTCTTCTTTGCGTACTTTGTGTCTTTGTGGTTAATTATTTCATCCCTAAATTCAGCAACGCCAAGAGTTAGGAGTTATTGACTGCGCAATAATGGATAAGAGTTGAACAAACGCTCTTGCTTCGAATTATGTCTAAAGACTTACCACACATCCTCCCTTCGCCTCAACCTCAAGTTGAAGAAAGTTTTGCTGCTTACCAAATCAGCCACCAGTTTTATCAGGAAGTAAAGACGCGGTCTGAGTATCAAGAATATTGTGGCTGGTATAATACTCTTGCAGAACGGCATCGTCAAGAACTAAAAAGAATGCGCGGCGAACTGAATTTTTATGCAATTTTTCGCCGCTAATGAGGGATGTTAGATAATTTCTAACTCCTTTTCACGGAAGTGAGCTTTAAATTTTTTACTAAACTGAACTTGAATCGGCAGGTTAGCACTGACAGGTCTACCTTCCCATTGAGTCACAATGTCTACCACCTCCCCCTCCGCGCCTTTAAGATCAAAAGGTTTACCGCGATGCTCGGGATGATGGTAAACTACCACGGATTCTTTAACACGAACGCGATCGCCTTTTTTCATAACAAAATTTATACCTTGCTTCTGCTTTTCCACAAGTGTCTCCACTGCCATCCCTCATTCATTGAACTTGCTTCTCTTGAAAAATAGACTGCTTGCAAAAGTCGTTTTTGACTTTTAAGCAGTATTTAGGTCCAATTTGACGCCTCCATACCTGCCAGACGAACAAAGCCTGCCCATGCAGGCTTTGATCAAAATTCGTCCCCTTGGCCTCTACTCCTTGTTTCCCGATCAATGGGAAGAAAAAGGAAGGCGATATCTGAAGTCGCCAAGTACTTTGGCAAGAGACCTAACCATTTTATCTTCACTCTAGGGTGTTACGGCAGTCAAGTTAGTGGTTGGTGGTTGGTGGTTGGTTTTTGGTTGCTGTTTGTTGCACAGACGTGCCATGGCACGTCTGTACTTGGTTAGTGGTTGTTAACTATGCCCAATGCCCAATCAATGCCACTCCCCCACTTCTACCTTCTAGGCGGACAGAGGGGAAATTGTTTGCACATCTGTTGGAATGTTTGCGGCTGCAATTGCCACCAAGCAAATAATCCCCCAACTGTACCTCCCACCAACAAAGCCAACAATCCTCCTAGCAGTACTACCAAAGGCTTGTGCCAATGTTGAGTGCTAACAGAAGTTGGAGTTATTGCCGAAATATCTAACTCCAGCAATACTTGCGAACTTTTTGCTGATTCAGATTCTTCTGCATGTGGCAATTGTTCTTCAGGGACAATTTCTACTTGCTTTTCTTCAATTGTCTCCATTTGTAACTTCTTGTGATTGATTGGAACGAGGTAATCTGGAGAAACACGGCAATGGGTGAGAACCACAGATACATTGTCATGACCATTTTTTTGATTTGCCAGTTTAATCCAAGAGGAGACGGCTTCTTCTGGGGAGAGTTTGCCTGTCAACACTGGTGCGGCATAATCTCGCCAGCTTTGTTCTACTAAATGGTTGTCACCTAAACCATCCGAACACAACAGCAATATGCCGTCCTCATCCAAAATGAAACGCTGGATGAAAGGACTGAGAAATTCGCCATCTTTTGTTCCCAAAGCTTGAGTAAGGGCTGTAGCATCCGGATGTTGTAATGCTTGGCGATATATGCTGCGGGCATGTCGTACTTCTCGCGTCGTCACATCATCATCAACTGTAAGCAACTGGCAGTAGTCGCGGGTAATCCAGTAAGCACGGCTATCACCAACATTCACTAAGTAAAGTTCGTGGGCATTCTCTGACTTCCACCCACCAAGTGTTTGGACACATTGCGGCACTTGTACAGCCATGACGATGGTTGTAGCCATACGCTGGGTTCCTACACGTTTTTGCTCGTTATTGCAGTTGCAAATCACGTTATTCACAACTCGCAAACTAGCCTCTAATTGTTGCTGCAACAAATCTGGCGTGATGATTTCAGTCTGTTGTGCTATTTCTTGTAGTAAAGCGCGAATTTGTAATTTCACAGACTGGACTGTTAATTGACTTGCCACCTCGCCGCCTGCATGGCCGCCAATACCATCGCAAACAATTGTTACCCGTGGTAGTAACGAATCATCGATCGCATCATTGCTATTAGGGTAGCAACTATCCTCATTATGCATGAGTCCTTCCGATCCTTTATCAGTAGCTCCTGCTACCTTGAGGATCAAGGGTAATTCTGCAGCGGTTGCTAGTAACAAAGCATTGAGTTCGCCAGCAATAGTCTTTAAATCTGCTAGAGGGCTACACATCTGCTGGACTATTTTTTGCAAGCCTTCTGACACTTTTGTTTTGGCTGTTACTACCAAAGGTTGCCAACATTCTCCCAAATGTTTCAGGCTAGGCTTTCCTGACTGTTGAAGTTGCAATAGTCGTACACACCAACCTTGCACTCGTAAATTGTCTGGCTTTAGCAAACTGCTTGCTACTCCCAATTCTGATAAAGGAGTCCACAGTTGCAGAATTTGCCACAGCCAGTAAACTTGTCTTACCGCTGTTGCTTGCTGCCATGCTTTGGTTAGCGCTGGGTAAAGATAACCTACCTCATCTACTGGCACATTTTCCAGCAAGAGAATATCACCCACAGCTTCTGTTTGGGAAGAAACAAACCCATAGACTTGCGGTAGGTGTAATCGCTGTTGGTATAACTGCAGGTAAGGAATAATCTCATGGGGAATTTTTTCAGGCATGTCTGGCAGTTTTCCCGGTTGGGTATCCAACCAAATTTGCGGTGCAATTACCTCATACCGTTCAGCCACTTTTTCTCCTGGTTGTATTTTGGCTACCGATGCACCAATAGCCCACAGATAGCGGTGAATTAGGGGAGTTTGACAACTTGCACACAGGCTGTTGTTCACAGGATTAATCGGGTAAGTGCAGAGGGAATTTGGACAATAAATTATCCGCTGAGTAGAAATCATGCAAGTGTAAATTTCTAGACAATATTGATGAGTGAAATTCGATTAAATCTAGCTGTCAAAGAATGGTATGTTGGATTAGACTAGACTTGTTTGTTTGCTCTGAACAGTTGTTACTTGAAGTTAAAAAAATTTAAGTAAAAATTCTAGCTTACTATTTCTGGAAATCAGGAGTACATGGCTGTATCTAATCACGGAAATGCATTTACGTAAATGTAATGTAGTGTCTAGGATGACGCTATGCCAATTTCTACCGCAATTTGGTTTTCAAGTTCTACCATAATTTGGCTGTTGGTAGGGGCAGGTCTGTGTTTAATAGAACTGTTTCTACCCACAGCTTTTGTGGCTTTGATGATGGGAATTAGCGCCTTTGTAGTGGCGTTGCTATCTCCAGCGTTCTTAGGAAAGTTATGGCTGCAAGTAGTGGTTTGGCTATTGCTTTCTACATTCCTAATAGTGCTTTTTCGCCGCTTGTTGACACCACCGCGAGGTAAATCAAAAATTCAAGACGCGATCGCAGCTGAAACTTTAACAGAGATACCAGCGGGAAAACCAGGACGAGTTTTATACGAAGGCAATTCTTGGCGGGCGCGGTGTTACGATGACCATTTAGCGATCGCCCCCAATCAAAAAGTTTATGTGGTTAGGCGCGAAGGTACAACCCTAATTGTAATGCCAGATTATTCTTCAATCGCAAATGCAGACTAAGCACCAAGGAATATTTTCAATTCTCCCCATCACCCCATCACCTCATTTCCTACTAACAAAGAATCAGGAGATCACTTATGGAACCCATATTATTTCTTATCAGTTTAGTTTTGGGTGGTTCCGTCCTAGCAAGCTCTGTTAAAGTTATCAATCAGGGCAATGAAGCCTTGGTAGAACGCTTGGGTAGCTATAACAAAAAATTAGAACCAGGACTAAACTTTGTTGCTCCGTTTTTTGATAAAATTGTCTTCCGTGAAACCATCCGAGAAAAAGTATTAGACATTCCCCCTCAACAATGCATTACTCGCGACAACGTGAAGATTACTGTTGATGCAGTAGTTTACTGGCGCATCATCGATATGGAGAAAGCCTACTACAAAGTGGAAAATCTCCATGCGGCGATGGTAAATTTGGTCATGACGCAAATTCGTGCTGAAATGGGCAAACTGGAACTGGATCAAACCTTTACCGCCCGTTCGGAAGTAAATGAAATTTTGTTACGGGATTTGGATATCGCAACCGATCCTTGGGGAGTGAAGGTAACGCGGGTGGAACTGCGAGACATTCTTCCATCTCAGGAAGTGCAGCAGTCGATGGAATTGCAAATGTCGGCGGAACGACGCAAACGCGCGGCGATTTTAACCTCTGAGGGCGAACGAGAAGCCGCAATTAACAGCGCTAGGGGAAAAGCAGAAGCACAAGTTCTAGAGGCCGAAGCTCGTCAAAAGGCGGTAATTTTGGAAGCAGAAGCCCAACAAAAAGCACTGATTCTCAAAGCCCAAGCCGAACGTCAACAGCAAATTCTCAAAGCTCAGGCTATAGCTGAATCTGCGGAAACGATCGCCCAAAAAATTAAAGCCGATCCTACAGCCCACAAAGCCTTAGAAGTCCTGTTTGCTTTAGGTTATCTGGATATGGGCGCGACTATAGGTCAAAGTGAGAGTAGCAAAGTTATGTTTATGGACCCTCGCACAATTCCTGCTACTCTGGAAGGCATACGCTCCATTGTCTCAGATGCTCCAACAGACTCTCATCTGATGTCGGACACTCAACAGTCAAACGTAAATAACAACCGTCTCAGCTAAGATGTTTGTGATTGAGTCATTGGTTAAGTAAAGGTGGGTTTTATACCAATTCTCAAAAATAGAACTATACATAGTTCTTAGTGAGTACTTAAGTACTCACTACCAACCAAGAACATTTGTAGTCATTTTTTGGAGAAACGGTATTACTATATTTTTCATCTAGAACGCCTATAAATTAGGATCGCTAAACCCACGCGTACAGTATTTGATAATTGCTTGAAAAACCAACAACTAACACCCAACAACCAACAATCAACAAACGAAGGACTGATAACTATTCCATCACAGCTTGAGCGATCTGACATTGGTTGCACAAACCAAAAAACTCCAGGGTGTGGTAAAAAATCTTAAAATTATGGGTTGCTTGTAATTGCTCTTCCAGTTCATGAGCTGGACACTGATTGATCGGAATCGAAGTACCGCATTGCAGACAGGTGAGATGATGCTTATCTTGTTGCGATAGACTGTAAAGCGCCTCACCATTGGCTAATGTCCGCACTTGTACCATACCTTCAAGCTTCAAGGCTTCCAAAGAACGGTAGACTGTAGCCAGACCCATGCTTTGGTTGCGATTGCGCAATTCCACGTAAATATCTTGGGCAGAAATGCCTTGTTTGATAGTTTTGAGAAGGTTGAGAATACGCTCTTGACTGCGGGTGCGTACGGATTTCATAAACAGTTATAAAAAAATGCCAATGTGTTTGAACTTAATATTTTGGTATATCTTGACTCATTTTTAGCTTAACGCTAATAACTGTGTAATCTTATAGTCGCTTAGCTGAACAGAAAGATATAGTATGAGCGTAGCAGCATTCAGCAAAAGTCAGTGCAAAGGAAGTATCGAGCTAAAATTTTTGTAACGCTCCGTCCTTCAGTTTTAGACCCTGCTGGCGTAGCAGTGCAATCTGGACTGAAGCAGTTGGGATATGATAACGTCGAACAGGTGCGAATTGGCAAATACATTGAAATTATCTTGGTCTCACCTGATGAGACTTCGGCGCGTCAAAATCTGGATCGGATCTGCGATCAAATGCTAGCCAACCCAGTGATTGAAAATTATCGCTTTGATTTGATTGAAGTGGAATCGCAGACGGGAATAGTGTAAGGAAATGGGGAGAGGGGGAGAGTGGGGAAGTAGGAGAATAATCATTAACCACTAACCACTAACTACTAACTACTAACTACTAACTATTGACTATTGACTAATGACCATTGACCAATGACTAAGTTTGGTGTAATCGTTTTTCCTGGTTCGAATTGCGATCGCGATGTTGCTTACGTCACCAGAGATGTGCTAAGACAACCAACTCGCATGGTTTGGCATCAAGAAACGGATATTGCCGATTTGGATGTGGTAATTATCCCTGGAGGGTTTAGCTACGGTGATTATTTGCGCTGCGGCGCGATCGCTCGCTTCTCACCGGTGATGCAGCAAGTTATCGAGCATGCACAAAAAGGTAAATTTGTCCTCGGTATTTGTAACGGATTTCAGGTATTAACTGAAGCAGGATTGTTACCAGGAGCGTTGGTGAGAAATCGGGATTTGCATTTTATCTGCGATCGCGTTTCTTTGAAAGTCGAGCGTAGTGATTTAGCTTGGACTCAAGCTTATGCTGCTGGTGAAATCATTACTTTGCCGATTGCTCACGGTGAGGGACGATTTTACGCCGATCGAGCAACACTATCGAAACTTGAAGATAACGGTCAAGTAGTGTTTCGCTACGAGGGAGAAAATCCCAACGGTTCAGCAAACAATATCGCCGGTGTTTGCAATTCTACGGGCAACGTGTTGGGAATGATGCCACACCCAGAAAGAGCAGCAGACCCAGTGTTGGGCGGTACGGATGGACTAAAATTGTTTGCTGGATTGTTAGAGAAAGTCGCTGCACTGGTGTAGGTTTATACAGGCGCGAAGTTTCGCGTCTCTACATAATTGTTGTTAAATCTAACACAAATCCAGGAATACATCCTCACCTGAGAGAGTAGAAGGATTTTCTAAAATCTCCACATCTCTACCTGGACGATAAATTTCGACTCGTCGCGCTTCCGCATCAATTAACCAGCCTAAACGTGCGCCATTTTCAATGTATTCTTGCATTTTCTCCCGAGTTTTATTCAGAGAATCAGCAAGAGAACACAATTCCACTACAAAATCAGGACACAGTGGTAGAAATTTCCGTCTTTGTTCTCTGCTGAGAGACTCCCACCTTTCTATTGCGATCCAAGAAGCATCGGGAGAGCGATCGGCGCCATTGGGTAGTTTAAAACCTGTTGAGGAGTCAAAAGCTTTACCTAATTTGTTCTGGCGGCTCCAGGCTTGAAGTTGATATGCTAGTTCAATATTACGATTGCCTGTTTCTCCTCCAGTTGGTGACATTACGATCAATTTTCCAGATGCGGTGCGCTCAAATCTTAAGTCGCGGTTATTCTGACAAAGCTGCCAAAATTGTTCGTCAGTTAAGTCGATTTTTAATTCGAAAGTAGAGGGTAAGCTGATTGGCGGTGCTTCCATAGATTTACCTCAGCTTGACTTTTAATGCTTTCTAATTTAATCATTGGCAATTAGGGAAACACTTGTGTTAGGGGATAAATGAGTGTTGGTTAAAGTTGCATCTGCTTGGAAAGACTTGGTGCAGTACTTAAGTAGCAATAAAATGGAGGGTCTAATTTGACGGTGGAGTATTCCTCTGCGTCGAATTCGGATTTTACACAAAAAAGTTTCACTGCAAACAACGTATTGCTTCTAACAAACCTCTAGCCTTATTCAAAGTCTCTTCATACTCTCTTTCTGGCTCTGAATCAGCTACCAAACCCGCACCTGCTTGCACTGTCACAGTATTATTACGTACAACCATAGTCCGAATTGCGATAGCAGTATTCAATTGTCCTTCAAAATCATAATATCCATATACACCAGAATACACACCTCGCCGAGAAGGCTCTAACTCATGTATTATTTCCATCGCCCGAATTTTGGGTGCGCCGCTAACTGTACCAGCAGGAAAACAAGCTTTGAGTAAGTCCCACGCAGTTTTACCAGGTGCTAATTTACCCACAACGTTGCTGACAATATGCATAACGTGAGAGTAGCGTTCAATCACCATTAATTCGTCTACTTTCACCGTACCGCTTTGGCACACGCGCCCCAAATCATTACGTCCTAGATCGACAAGCATGACATGTTCGGCTATTTCCTTGGGGTCTTTGAGTAAATCCTCCGCTAAGGCTATGTCTTCCTGTGGTGTTTTACCGCGGGGGCGTGTACCAGCAATCGGACGTACTGTGGCGATTATCCCTTCTTCTGGATCGCGCTCGGCTTTTACCATCACTTCTGGACTGGAACCGATAATTTGCCAGTCTTGGAAGTTAAAGAATGCCATGTAAGGAGAAGGATTAATCTGGCGCAGGGAACGGTATAGGGCGAAGGGGTCACCTGTGTATTCTGTTGATAGGCGTTGGGAAATTACAACTTGAAAAATATCTCCAGCTTTGATGTATTCTTTGGCCTTTTTGACACTGGCGCAAAATTCATCCCGCGTAAAATTACTTCTATACTCCTCTACTTTCTCTAATTTCCTATTCCCTGGCGGTTTCCACTCCAATAAAATACTTTGCGGTGACAAGGGTAGAGATAGCTTGTTGACCATCTGAGTAACGCGGTCGCACGCTTTTTCATATGCTGTCTGTAAAGACGCGCCATGGCGCGTCTCTACATCGCGTAAATCAGCATAGGCGATCGCCCAAATTTTGCGTTTGATTTGGTCAAAAATCAACAGGTGGTCTACCTGCATCCACAACCCATCAGGGATATTACGGTCATCTTGTGGATGAATTGGCACACGTGGTTCGATCCACTGAATTAGTTCATAGCCCCAAAACCCAAATAAACCACCGATTCCTGGTGGTAATTGGGGTAACTTAACTGGCTGGTAAGGTTCCAAGCATGTGGCTAAAGCTGTAAAAGGATCGCCTTCAAATACGACTTGGGAACCATCGCGGCGTGTTTGGGTAGTGCGCTCGCCTCTTGCTTCTAAAATCCACAAAGGATCGCAACCCAATAAACTATAACGTCCTAGTTTTTCCCCACCTTCGACCGATTCCAATAAAAAGCTGTAGGGTTGTCCAGCACAAACTTTATACCAAGCAGAAACTGGTGTATCTAGATCGGCTACCCATTCCTGATACACTGGGACAAAGTTACCACTTTTGGCTAATTCGGAGAATTGGGGGAAATCAGGGAAAATCATAAACTATCAATGCTGGGGGATTAGGAACCAGGGAAAGCTTGAAGCCTGGAGGATAAACCTTAATATCTTAATACTTACAGACTTCATACTACTCTAGTTCCCAATCCCCAATCACCCAAATTAACTATGGATTGGGAGCGTCGTAGGTAGCTACGCCACTGAACTTGAGTTTAGAAGGTTCAGGATTTTCACCGATACTGCGGTCCACATAACGCACTTTCTCACGACCTTGGTTAACCTTCTCTGGGAAGACACCATCAGCCGGATGGATATAAACGGTTTCTCCGTTGGGGTAAATCCGGTAAATTTTGTAATCCGTGATTTTGAATTTTCGGAGTTGACCGCCTAGAGCAATGCATTGCTCTTTGCGAGCTAGATATAGCAGGTTCTCTCCTTGCCGCATAATAGCGGAGCCACCAGTAGGCATTTCAAAAACTTGTTGTTTTGGACTAGTCCAAGTGATTGCGTACTTTTCTTCTACTTCTGCTTTTTTGAGCAAGCCACCAGTGCTGCCGCCAAATATCGGAGTTTGTCCTGAAAGTGTTTCTGCCATAAAGTTCCTCTCAAGGTTTTTACGGCATCGTAACACCGCAAATGGGGACATATTGCGATTATGTAAGGAACTGTAACAGTTTAGTTGGTTGATAATTGTTGTTTGTTGGTTGTTGGTTCTTGGTTGTTAGGAAACCAAACAACAAACACCAAACAACGAACAACAAATCACTAATGACTATTGACTCTTTAGTTTTGACGGCTTTTGCTCTTGACTTCCTTCAATGATGGGTATGGTAAAGTGAAATTCACTACCCTGGTTTTTCCCACTCGATTGTGCCCAAATCTCGCCACCCCAGCCATTGACGATCTGGCGGCAAATAGCCAATCCTAAACCTGTACCACCAGTGCTGCGTCGCAGTGCTCCTTCTTCCTGATAAAAGCGGTCAAAAACTGCTTCTAGTCGATTAGGTTCTATACCTCGCCCGGTATCAGCAATAATCACCTCAACCATTTGTTTGTTATTACGAATAGCCTTAATGGTAATCTGCCCTTCTGGTGGTGTAAACTTGCAAGCGTTATCTACCAGTTTTGCTAGTACTTCTACCAACCAATCACCATCAGCTCTTACCAAAGGCAGATCATGTGCAAATTCGGTTGTGATTTCGGGTAACTTATCAGTGGTCAGGCGAGTGCGAATGCGGCTGAGTGCCAAATCTACACACTCTTGTAAGGTCAGGGATTCTGGATGCCATTCTACTCGCCCACTTTCTAAATTGGAAAGTGTGAGAAAATCTTGAATGAGTTTTCGCATCCGGTCTGAGTCGGCAAGAGCTGTATTCAGCAT
>JANZYY010000382.1 GCA_026419705.1 Fischerella sp. | reverse complement strand
AGGGCGAACTCCTTGCTGCAGGTAGTCAAAATGGTGAATTATTCATTTGGTCAAAATCAACACCAGGTCAAGGCTTTGGGCAAAAATAGCAGGCAGGAGGAACAAAAATTACTAATGACTAATCAGTAACAATTAGGTATGCTGTAGTACTATAATGTCTTTGTGTAAATTATGAACATTATCAAACTGATTTTACTGGCTTCTCCTGTAGTTCTTGCTTCTATGCTGGTGTTTGCGAATCCGGCTGTTGCATCTACAGTCCATTCTCCACCTATGACAACACGGATTACCTCAGTATCCGCACAACCAATTCACCAATTGATCGCATCTAACTTATCTGGCGATTCCAAATCAATCATGGATCGACTTGGCTGCAATTGTGCCAGTTGCGTGAATTCCAGACTGCAGATGGAAGGTAAGCTGTCACTTTTGAGCTTGTTATAAAATTTACCAGTTAAAATACCAGTTCAAATTGATACCCCCTGGGAGAAGACAAAGCCGTAGTCAGGGGGTTTTTACACGTTCAGCGAAATTTCCCTACCAAGAGTCTGCTACTGGTGTGGGTTTACATGAGGCGATCGCCTAACTCAATTGACTGCGAAACCTCTTCACACTGATTGTCATTAATACTACTGCAAAACCAATTAATGCCAAGGCGTGCATCCATAGTACATCTATACCTACCCCTTTAAGTAAAATGCCCCGAACAATCGTGATGTAATGACGTAAAGGATTGAGAAGAGATAGAGCCTGGAAAAAAGGTGGCATTGCTTCAATAGGGGCGATCGCGCCTGAAGTCTGCACCATTGGCATGTTGATAAAAAAGGATGTCAGTACTACTTGTTGTTGCGATCGCGTAATTGTTGCCAGCATCATCCCCAAGCTAATTCCTACGAATAAATACATACTCGACAAGCCGAAAAATAGCAAAAAGTTACCACGAAACGGCAAATCAAAGACAACTAGTCCTAAAGTCAAAGCAAGCAATACATCTCCCATACTCAGCAACACCAAAGGCACAATTTTTGAAAGTAAAATCTCCCAGTCTGCTGCTGGTGTCATCAATAGCTGCTCTAAAGTTCCTGTATCTTTCTCTTTGACTACTGTTACTGCTGATACGAGGGTACCAATTAATGTCAAAACTAAACCCATGACTCCTGGAACAAAAAACCAGCTACTCGTCAGTCCAGGGTTATAGAGAAATACCACCTGGGGCGATACGGGAAGACCCGTCTGAACTTGTGCCAATCGACGGTTGTATTGTTGCACGATCTGACTCATGTAGCCACCAGCAATACCTGCTGTATTCGCATCCACTCCATCAATAAAAACTTGAATTTCTGCTGATTTTTGTGCCAATCGGCGCGGAAATTCTGGCGGAATAATAACGCCCACATCCAGCTTTCCTTCCTCTACCTGACGACTTAATTCCTTCTCACTGGTAGGAACTGATTCTAGAATAAAAACACGATTAGAGGTCATCGCGGAAACTAATTCCCGACTTGCCTCAACATTGGCATAGTCAATCACGCCTAATCGCAAATTTTTAACATCGGGATTTAGGGCGGTGCCATAGATTAATAATTGTACTGTTGGTGGCACAATCAGCAATACAATTAACTGCTTGTTACGCAGGATTTGCCGAAATTCTTTACGTACTAATGCCCAAAATCGGCTATCAAATAATCGGAGAATAAATATCATAAAACTTTTGGAAATGTTTTTTTATTTAGAACAGTTCTAATTTCAAAGAGGGTATTTATAACCAAAAGTAAAAGCTCCCTTGGCAGAGGAGCTTAGTTTTTATCAAATCCGGTTATTAGCTATTTACAGTTGCTCTTCTACTAAAGGCGTGAATTTGAGGAAAATTTCTGAAAGAATCACTCAATATTTGTTAGCTAGCGTGTCAAAGCTGCTATTGATTCCAACGAGTTTCTAAGTGCAGAATTGAACCAACTCCTCAAGTTGCGTTCTCCAACAAGTTTTTCGTAGACTGCCTCATAGCCATCAACCATTTGAGTAACGCTAAATCTCTTCTCCACATATTCTCGGCATTTATGGCGATTTAGCTCCAAAGCTTTGGGTATCATCGCTGCCATTTCTTCGTAGCTTTGGCAGACATAACCTGTCTGACCATTAGCAATTACCTCTGATACAGAACCCATATTCATGGCAATTACTGGTGTACCAGTCGCCATAGATTCGGCCATCACCAAGCCAAAAGGTTCGCACCAAGTAATCGGGAAGAGAGTAATTGCTGCATTCCCCAACAGTTCAGCTTTTTGAGCGTGGTTAACTTCGCCCAAAAATTCAATTTGCTTACCATCAATTTGGGGGGCAATTTCTTGTTCAAAGAACTTCTTGTCTACAACATCTATCTTACCAGCCATCTTTAAGCGCCATCCTGCCTGCTTAGCGATGGCTATGGCGTGTTGTGGTCCCTTTTCTGGTGAGAAGCGTCCTAAAAATGCCAGATAGGGTGGTTCCTGGGGTTTATCAAAAAATGGGAAATTTTCGACGCTAATACCGTTATATACGGTAGCGACGTAGTTGATGTTCAACAGCCGTTGAGCATCACTGATACTGACGTATGGTTGCGTGTGGTGTTGCCTGTATACTTTGCTGTTGTCGCGAGTAAAGATTCCATGTAGGGTATGCACTGTTGGTGTTGACACCAAACTAGCCAAAGCGAGTGACCAAACTCCCACATGGGAGTGGATAATATCGAATTCCGCAGCGTGTTGGTAAACTTTGCTGACGTGTAGAAGTTCGTACATTGCAGGTTCTTTGATGCTTGTATCTAGGCGCAATGCACGTGGACTACTTGCTTCTAACCGAGCTAGAGTCTGGGAATCGCCGGAAGCGAATAACGTGACATCGTGACCTCTGCGTACCAATTCATCGGTCAAACGACTCACGACCAACTCAGTACCACCATAGGTGGTAGGGGGAACTTGTTCCCACAAGGGAGCGATTTGTGCGATTTTCATAATATTTATAGTTCAGTCATCAGAAGCCTTGAAGCCCTGTCACATAGACTTCTCAATGAGATACTTAAGGTAGAAAACTCTCCTGATATCTGCAATTGACCTCAATTAACCTCACCTAACTTGCAGTCAGAGGTGAACTGAACTTGAAACTCATCTCCGAATGAGTGTAGATGGATTTACAACTCTCTATCGTATTTGACTTATTGATTCTAATGTATCTATCCTAGGATAGTTATTTTTTTCTATCTTTAGATATAAATTTGGGAACGTCTGCAAACGAGCGCAAGTAAGCGCAAGTATAATCATCTTTTGCTGTTAGATTTAGTAGTATTTAGTTCGGCAATTGCATTCGACTTAAAACTCGACGAGATATATTGAAAAATATCAATCCCAATATAGCCAGCATTACTAAATCAAACCAAACTCCTGCCCATCCTGTACCGCGCACAAATGCATCGCGGGTAATGTCAATGTAATATCGAGCCGGAACAACATTGGGAACCAGCGAAAGGGGAAAAGGAATATTATTGAGTGGATAAATAAAACCAGAAAGTAGCAAAGATGTAATAAAACCAATCAGAGCAACGCCTTGAACCGCTGCATTTTGATTGCTACTTTGCACTCCCAATAGCAGACCAAACATTACACTATCTGTAAGAAATAAGAAAGTACCAACTAACAAAGCTGTGGGTCCGCTTACCAAACCTACTTGAAAAATCAACGATCCCAGCACCATTAATACTAATGCTTCAGCAATGGCAATTAGTAAATAAGCCATTCCCTTACCAAGCAGAAGTTCAGTAGCACTGAGATCAGAAGCATAAACTTGGAGAATCGTGCCTTTTTCCTTCTCTCGCACCATGGCGATCGCACTTAGTAAGGAGGGAAAAATCCACAAAACCACACCATACACTCCCGGCACAATGTATAGTGATTCTAACCGACCAGGATTAAACCACAAGCGCATTTTAGCAGTGATGCTGCTGGTAGCAGGTACTAACCCTTGGTCACGCATAAAGAAATTTGTCACTTGTTGAATGCTGTTTTCGATCACACGGGCATTGTTGACATCTGTCGCATCTATTAATACTTGCAATTCAGTATTTTTCCCTGCTTTCACATCCCGGCTAAATTCAGGAGGAATAATCACTGCTGCCTTAGCAATACCACGATCTACGCCATCCCTTACCGGATCTGTACCCGACCATTTGTATGGTATAAACTGGTTTGTGGCGTACAATCGCTCGATATAGCTCCTGCTGAGATTGCTAAGATCAAAATCCTGGACAATTAAGGGAATGTTCTTACTTTCCAAGCGAATCGCAAACCCAAAAATCAACAGCGTCAGGAATGGCAATAAAAACGCTAACGCTAAGGTCAGGCGATCGCGGCGAAATTCGACTAATTCTTTGATACATTGGGTGAGAATTCGTTCCATGATGTTGTTAGTTAGTTGTTGGTAGGGGTGGATTTTGACAGACATTTTGTCATCGAAGCTGATTGTTTCATTCCCTTTACCGTATTCCTGCGAAAGTGGATAAAAAAGATACCTCAATCCAAATAAATTTGACCTTCGTGTCTTAGTGTTTATCCTGGCGTTGCAGAGACAGCGGGATGGTTTTATTTTCTCTTTGAATTGAAAAACTTAATTCTTGGCGTTCTTGGCGTCTATGGCGGTTCATTATACCCTGCGGTCAGCCGCTACGCGTCTACATCCCCATGGAATGCAACGCCTTATTTTTTCTTTTTATTGAAAAACTCAATTCTTGGTGCTCTGCCGTTTTGAAAGTGGCTTGAGCGCGTCTAAGGCATCTTGGTGTTTCATTCTCCATCTCCATTTTGCGGTCAGCTCGACTCTACAAAAAGCCGCCCCAATTCATCGCTGCACGTCTATGTGGTCTAATAAAGAACGTGAGTTCGACGAACTAAAAAATAGCAGGAGGTAGAGCAGGCAAATCTTTCGGGTAAATATCAAGTGAGGGTTTTTGAGGTAAATAGGTGTAAGCCACTAAACCAGCCATCAAATTGACCAAAAAATTGAAAACACCCCCGTGTCGCGAATGTTCTATTTGACACAGATTTTTCAAATGGTCATTGACGGACTCGCTGGCAGCACGCTTACGTAGAAGAATCTTGTCAATCAATTTAAGCAAGCGATTTTTCATATTCTTCTTGGATTTGGTCACTAACTGTAAACCTCGCTCATATAACTCCTCAAATAGTTTTTGACCAGATTATCCTCTGTCGCCAAATAGTTTACCGATTAAGTCTTTAGTCAAGTCTGGAACAGGTTCTCGGTTATCCACATTCGCGGGAGTTAGTTTAAATGCAAGCAATTCTCCATACTCGTTGATAACCAAGTGAAGTTTGAATCCAAACTGGCAACCCAGCCAATTTTTACCCCATTTAACTAATCCTTTAAATACAGAGATGCCAGCGTGCTCTTGCTTGATGGCATACTTCCAGT
>JANZYY010000381.1 GCA_026419705.1 Fischerella sp. | reverse complement strand
CGTTATTAAAGATGCGATCTGGAGAGCAACCTTGCCTGATTCGATTCAACGTGCCCAACCACGACTAGAGTTTATTCCACAACGCTTTAACCCAGTTGTACTCCAGCTTGCCCAATGGCTGCTGCCTTTTTTGCTACGGCTTCGGCTGCGACCGTGGTTACCAGCTGGGATTGCACGCATTGAAGTTAAGAATGCAGAAATTTTAGCCGAATTATATCAACAATTCCAGGCTGGCAAAGTTCGCTTTTTGATGGCATTTCGCCATCCAGAAGTAGACGATCCACTTTGTATGTTCTACCTACTTTCCCGAGAAGTACCGCGAGTTGCGCGTAAGCAAGGAATTTGGCTGCAATATCCAATACATTCACACTTCATCTACGAACGAGGAATGCTATTGTGGGCAGGAGACTGGCTAGGTTGGTTATTCTCTCATTTGGGGGGTACTTCTATTCGTCGGGGTAAGCGGCTCGATCGACTTGGTATTCAAACTGCGCGAGATTTGTTTGCCAATGGCAAAATGCCGATGGCAGTTGCACCCGAAGGTGCTACTAATGGTCATAGTGGAATTGTTAGCCCTTTAGAACCCGGTGTTGCTCAGCTGGGGTTTTGGTGTGTTGAAGACCTGCACAAAGCCAATCGTTCCGAAAAAGTTTTAATTGTACCCATCTCTATCCAGTATTCATATATTGAGCCACCTTGGTCAAAATTGGATTGGCTGTTGAGTAAATTGGAAGCTGACTGTGGTTTGCCAGTACAGCGCATTTGCCCTTCCGATTTATCCAAACCGCAAGAGGTTTACTATCAACGCCTGCTGCGCCTTGCAGAATATCTCCTCACAGAGATGGAAGATTTTTATCGGCGGTTCTATCACCAAAACTTACCCGAACCCATCTCAATTGCTACCGACAAAACAGCCAGTCCCAATCAGGTACTGATAGCCAGACTTCACCGCTTGCAGGATACAGCTTTAAAAGTAGCCGAGCAATATTTTGAATTACAACCACAGGGAAATTTTATCGATCGTTGTCGCCGCTTGGAAGAGGCTGGCTGGAGTTACATTTACCGAGATGATATCCCAGAATTAAACGCTTTACCACCCTTCAAACGAGGGCTTGCAGACTGGGTTGCAGCTGAAGCAGACTTGCGAATGCGACACATGCGTTTGGTAGAAACTTTTGTAGCCGTCACGGGAACTTATGTGAAGGAAAAGCCTACCGCTGAACGGTTTGCGGAAACGGCACTATTGATATTTGATATGATGGGCCGCATCAAGACTAACAAAAAACTGCCCGGACGTCCCCGACTTGGTTGGCGACAGGCACATATCGCAGTCGGTGAACCCATCTCAGTTACAGAATATTGGTCAAATTATCAAACTAACCGTCACGCAGCAAGAGTCGCGGTTACTGAACTGACACAAAAATTACATAGCGCTTTGGAAAAGTTGATTTCATAATCTTTGACTCAATTCCCATGTCCAATACGAATCAAGCGCGTCTACTGCGTCTATGCAACGCCTTTTATGGCATTAACTCCTCACACAATAATGTAATTATTTATACTAATATAATTAAGTATTGCGGTAACTGTATCTTTGCTCTGCCAACGTGATTGTTATGCCAATTCCTAACCCCGGCGCCGTAGCTGGGGATTTTTATTTTTCTACAAATTTAAGCGATCGCTAGATGCACAAATGCTTGGCAACCTATAATCGACTAATGTTGAAACCGAGAGATAGAACTGTGGATGCAGTATTAAAGCGATCGCACGAACTCAAACAAGCCTTAGTTGATTTCGTCTTGGATGCGGGCGGGGAAATAGCAGAAGCGCTGGAAACTTATGCAGCATCACAGTTACGCCGTGGTGCAGGGGATTCCGTGCAGCAGGAGTTGGCTATTGACAGCTTTATCGTAGAAGGTAAAGTCAAAGACAAGTCACCACTGGATTTGTTTATACAAAATCATCCCCAATTGTCAGAGAGCGATCGCAATTTACTTCATAGCTGGCACCGGAGTTTTACTGGCTTATTTGCCATCACAAAAATTCTACCTGATGGCTTTGAATTGATGAACTGGCTTACAGCCAAACACTACATCGTCAAACCAAATAGCACCAAAATACAACAGAAAATGTCTCGTTTGAAAGAAGGAGAAATTCTACTGACTCGCATTTCTCCCGTTACCGACACCTATTGGACATTTTCTGGACCCTACACACAGATGGGCAAATTAGGTAAACCGAAACTTGCTGTTGCAATTGGAAATTTCAAAGATAACTACAAAAATCACCTTTACAGTGATGCTCCCGATTTGTTGGAAGAAGCTTGGCAGTCGGTGGTAAAGTATCATCAGCAGTTTGTTGAGTTTTTTGGTAGCGATGAAGTCACAATGCCAGGATACCAACTCAACAAGAAAATAGCTGAACTCCAGGAAATCACGGCAGAGAAAAGTTTAGCAGCAGCAGGTATCGATCCCTCTAAATCACTAGCAGAAATAGCACAAGCAGCAGGAGTAGACGAAGAGGAAATCAAAACAGCAGCCGAACAAATGGGTACCGATGCCAAAGTCGTAACCCAATTACTCAACAACAAAACCAGCACTGCCAAGATGGTAATGCCAAAAGTCGATTTACCAGCCGAACTCAAGAAAGCAGAAGAGGTAACAGCGCTTTCTCATCCTCGTTGGGGGCAGATGTTTTTACCAACCTACAATAAAGTCAAAACCATATTAGCAGCAGAGGATTGGCAAAGTATTGAAGGTGCTGAGAAACTCATTCGCCAGTATTTGGAAGACACAAAAATTAATGCTTTTATCTGGAATCGCTTAGCCGCAGAGTATCCAACTTCACTAGAAAAGATATTACAAACAATTCTGCAACGTCCGGAGTTTCGCTTGGAAAATGATTTAGACGCCCTGTTGCAGGAGTATGGTAAACCTTTAGAGCCAGAACTACCAGAAATCGCCAGCGTACCTCTACATCTACATAACCTTTTTCAAGAAGCTCTTGGAGAAGTTCAAAAATCTAAATCCAAGAGTAAGGGGCAAAAGAAAGTAACAAAAGGTTTCCAAAAATTGTAGGGATACAGAAGCCATAGCTAATCTTCTTTGATCCAGTGAGTCTCCCCTGTAACTCTGTCAAGTTAAATGTATCAATTTTTTTTGATTGATTGTTGTAGAATATAGCTTGCTGGTAGTTGACAAATCAACTTTTTTTGAAATGATAGAAAGTATAATCATCACATACAGCACGAGGTGAAGTTATGGGCGCGACAGGAACAAAATCGGCTCTCGCGCTTAGAACGTTGATTTTACCAACAAGTTGCACGACCAACACGTCTACGCAAACTTCTCAATCGCCAAATGTGACTGAAGTAGCTAGTTCAGAAACGGTTGCAGCGATGAAAATAGATGGCTCAAATACCGTTTACCCAATTAGCTGGGCGATCGCCAAAAAAGCAAATAAAGCACAGAACGCAGTAGAAATTTCCAGTACCAGCGGCGGATTTGAAAAATTCTGTGCTGGCACAACACATATCAATAATGCCTCACGGCCAATTTTGTCCGCAGAGATGGAAGCTTGTCATAAAAATAATGAAGTCATTGGTAAAAAATTTTTCTCTATTTAAACAAGAGGTATTAGCAGAAACAATTGGCACCTTTACTTTAGTGTTTGTGGGTACAGGTGCAGTAATGGTAAACGAAATAAGTAAAGGCGCCGTTACTCATGTGGGGATTAGCTTTGTATTTGGTGCAGTAGTAGCCGCTTTAATTTACTCCATTGGACATCTTAGCGGCGCACACTTCAACCCAGCAGTAACACTGGCATTTTGGACAAGTGGAATTTTTCCCAGACGGCAAGTGTTACCGTATATTTTGGCACAGTCAGTCGGGGCGATCGCAGCCTCAGCTTTATTACTAATTAGCTTAGGAAAAGTTGCAAATTTGGGGGCAACCTTACCACTAAATGGCAACTGGTTTCAATCTTTCATTCTGGAAACCATTCTGACTTTCATCTTAATGTTTGTAATTTTCGGTTCTGGATTAGATCGCCGCGCCCACATTGGTTTTGCTGGGTTGGCAATTGGTCTAACTGTTGGCTTAGAAGCTATGTTTATGGGACCCATTACCGGTGCAAGTATGAATCCAGCCCGTTCATTAGGTCCAGCGCTGGTGGGAGGAATTTGGCAATCTCACTGGGTTTATTGGGTAGCACCTATTTTGGGAGCACAATTAGCAGTGGTGGTGTATGGTCTACTTTCCAACGGATTTCGGGATTTGAAGTAAACACTTATTGAGCCAGTCACAATGACCCATTTACTCATTATCGGTGGTAGCGATGCAGGCATCAGCGCAGCTTTAAGAGCACGAGAGTTAAATTCTAGTGTTGATGTCACTGTTGTTGTTGCTGATAGCTTTCCCAACTACAGTATTTGTGGGATTCCGTTTTATCTGAGTGGGGAAGTACCAGATTGGCGTAATCTTGCTCATCGTACAGCAGAAGAAATCACTGCCACAGGTATTAATTTGTTAGTCAACCACACAGCACAAACTATCGATCCCAATCAAAAAAACGTCAAAGTTGTAGATCGGCAAGGGCAGGTGCAATGGTTAAGCTACGATAAATTAATTCTTGCTACAGGTGCTGTGCCAATTCAACCTCTCATCCCAGGGTTGGATATTCCTGGAGTTTTTCTGTTGCATTCAATGGAGGATTGTTTCGCTGTCCACCAGTATTTGACTACCCATGCGCCAAAAACTGCAGCGATTGTTGGTAGTGGGTATATAGGTTTGGAAATGGCAGATGCTTTAACTCATCGAGGCATAGCTGTGACGTTGGTAGGACATTCCCCCACTGTCATGAAAACTGTCGATCCCAATTTCGGGCAACTAATTGCTGAAGAAATGCAACGCCGTAGCGTTGAGACGATCAATAATGTTGAGATACAAGCGATTGAACAAAGAGGGAAAAATTTAGCAGTATCCGGTTCAGGCGGATTTTACAAGACCGCTGATATGGTGCTAGTAGCAGTTGGGGTGAAACCATTAACTAACCTGGCTTCTTCAGCAGGGTTAAAAACAGGTATGCGGGGAGCATTTCAGGTCAACCGTCAGATGGAAACGAATGTTCCCGATATATATGCAGCTGGAGACTGTGTAGAAACTTGGCATCGCCTGCTAAACCAGTATACTTATCTTCCTTTAGGGACAACGGCACATAAACAAGGTAGAATTGCTGGCGAAAATGCCGTTGGCGGTAATCAAGAATTTGCCGGCACACTGGGTACTCAGGTTGTGAAAGTATTTGATTTAGCGATCGCCCGTACTGGCTTACGCGACACTGAAGCTACAAGTGCCGGATTTCACCCAGTCACCTTTGAATTTACAACCTGGGATCGGAAAGTATACTACCCAGGAGCACACAAATTGCACTTTCGCATCACCGGAGATAAAGAGAATGGTCAGTTGTTGGG
>JANZYY010000380.1 GCA_026419705.1 Fischerella sp. | reverse complement strand
CACAGTCGCAATCCCCATTTCTTCACAAGCTCGGAGAATGCGAAGTGCGATTTCTCCTCGATTAGCAATTAATATTTTGTCAAACTTCATCTTTTAGCTTCGATATCAGTTAAGTTTGAGATTGACATTCTCTCCCAGCAAATTTTAAGCAGCGCTTTCGCCTGACTTTAAAATTATGACAGGAGATGACATAGCCTAGGGTCTGTTTTCTGTCCTCTGAGATCCCCCCTAAGCTGCCTTGAAAAAGGGGGAAGTGTAAAGACGCGAAATTCGCGTCTGGTACTTTCAAAGGGGGATTTGGGCGGTTCTGCAAATTTTGCAGGCGTCACAAGTAGTTCGAAAACACACCCTCGGGCTTTGGTTTCGCTGCGTTGACGGGTTTTCGCACTTACTAACAACATCACTTTTGCTAGTCCTTGCTTCCCGCTCCTTCTCGAATTATGAATTATGAATTATTCAGCTCAATCGCATTCATAATTCAGAATTGAACATAGGTCACAACCTGATGACAAGCCATATGCGCTTGTTCTTGTCAGTTTGATAGTCTATTTGAAAAGTTTTGTGCATATGAACTCTTTAAATTGGTGAAAAATTAAGTATGACTCCACTATAGTGATTTTGTTGTGCTATATTTAATTTCCAGGGCGACCTTGCGGATGTGGCGGAATTGGTATACGCGCACGTTTGAGGGGCGTGTGGCTTTGCCTTGCGAGTTCGAGTCTCGCCATCCGCATTTTTATGAAAGCAACTAGTTACCAGGAGACAATCAAACCAGGCGCAGCTTGACAAAACAACTACTTTATGCTGCAAATACGTAGTCAAAATGACCCGATTGGACTGCTAGTTTCTAACCCCTAGCTCCTAATCTCCCTCGTTTTCTCTGGGGTAGAGGTATTTTTTATGCTTTCATAGAGATAGGTGAACTTTTGTAAAGAACATTGACTGCTACTTTTACACCGACAAACAACTTAGCGTTACCCACAGGGTGGCATCGCCTCACTCCGATATGGCAAGGTGGGGAAGAAGTTATTCAACAAAGTTTGCCCCACACTCAACTAGCACCAGCTTGGCAGTTGCTACTTTTAGGCGATGGCTCCCCAACAAGACATTTACAGTTGCTCACAGGTGAGCCAACGGAAGTGGATGTTATTGATATGTCATTGATTGGCATGGACTTAGATGGCGCCCCCGATTTGATCAAAGCTGTACCGGGACCACGGCTGCGGCGACAGGTGTGGTTGCGTACCGCCTCCGGTCAGCGCTTGGCATATGCTACATCATGGTGGGAAGCCTCTCATGTAGATGAGTACTTACAAAATCGTTCATTGCCGATTTGGGCTAGCTTGGCTCGTCTCCGTACAGAATTATACCGAGATATACAGGGAATTTACTATGGTTACTCAGATGCCTTAGAAAATGGCTTTGCAGAAACTGGGCCTTTTTGGGGGCGGCATTACTTGTTTTGGCATCACGGACAGCCTTTAACTTTAATTTATGAAGTTTTTTCACCCTATTTAACAAAATATTTAGGGTCAACGCAGCTAGTGCAAAAAGACAAGAATCAAGAAGCAGCAGACTTTTAGCAAGATAGCAATATGTTAGGCAGAAGGTAAAAAGTTCATAACATGGACTTTTCAACCTTTTCAAACTAGCAGCAGCGATCGTATCTTTGTACAATCAAACCGATGATACGCGATCGCTAAACCCAGCCCTAAGATGATAAATAGTGTGGGAGACTTAAATACTTTGCTCAAACCCTGATGATATTTACCTTATAAATTAACTCTAAAATCCCGTTTTTAGAATAAAAAATAGTGTCTCTTTGCAAAGAAAGAGTATCACAAGATTGATTTTTTACCAGTATTTAGATGTGTGATACTAGTGTTTTTACTGTTAAATTTGCTACTTATATAAACACGAGCAATTCAACAAAATGAAAAAATAAGTTATCTGATACCTTGCAAAAATATAACCAGAGATCGTAGCTGTAAACTTATAAATTCTTGATTTTTCATAAATAGATGTTTGTGTAGAATGTTTGATGTAACAGGTAGATAACAGTGAGACTACTGAGAAATTGTCGTTTGAGCAGGGGATTTTATCCTGTCAGAGTTTCTAAAATGAAGAATCGCTGGCTAAAATTCCAAACAAAAACTGAAAAATATGAAATCGCTACAAAATCTTGATTGATAAGTAAGATGGCAATTTGAGAAAAAAGTGGTAGCTTATTACGGAAGTATAACCACTGTCTAGAGTAAATAAGTAAATATAACTTACACCCCTCATGCAGAGGAAACCTTTTGGTTGACTTTACAAACAAAGCAAGTAACGAATTCGCTATGATGAGGTATTTGTTTCAATGGCGCTGCCCGTCGTATCTTCTTTGATGAAGAATAAGAAAAATAAACCAGCTCTAGTACTAACACTTTCGTCAGCAGGTTTATTGATTGGTGGTGGTGTAGCAGCATACTGGCTGTTAACACAAGGACAGCCTTTTTCTAGAGATTTGCCAGTAGGTGCAAATATAATTCCTCAAGATGCGCTGTTCACAGTTTCTCTCAGTACCGACCCCGCACAATGGCAGAAATTCCGGGAATTTGGAACAAAAGAAACTCAGGTCGAACTAGATAAAAATCTAGTCCAGTTGCGCGATCGCTTTCTCACCAATAATGGTTACGACTTTCAAAAAGATATCGGTCCTTGGGTGGGCGAGCAAGTCACAATTGCAATTCTTGCTCCAGAGGCGACCAAACCTGCACCCAACCCTGTAGCTACTGATGGCAGTACCGTTATGAATCAGCAGTCTTTGGTAATAGTACTGCCGATCAAAAAACCCGAGCAAGCTCAAAGCATCCTAGCACAACCAAAAGCCTTGAAACAGGGTAAATGGATCGATCGCACCTACAGAGGAATCGCGATTAAAGAAACCGACTCGACATCGAGAGAAAGCTTGTCAACAGCAGTCCTGGATGGACGTTTCCTGGTCGTCACTGATAGTCCGAAAACCATAGAAAGAGCTATTAATGCTTATAAAAATCAGACAACAATATCCAAAACAGCAGGTTTTAGCGAAAATTTCTCTAAAATTGCAGCTTATCAACCTTTTGCCCAGTTTTACGTGAATGTGCCTTACTCTGCCAAAATTGCTGCTGCATCTGGTCATCGCCATTTACCTGCGCAAGTGCTGGCGCAGTTGCAAAACAATCAAGGTTTAGCTGGGTCAATTACCCTGGAGTCACAAGGAATAAGCATTAAAGGCATTTCTTGGTTAAATCCCAACAGTCAGCGCGTACTGGCAGTAGAAAATAAAGCTGGGAACATGCAAAAGCGTGTACCAGCCGAAACTTTAATGATGCTTTCTGGTGGTAACTTGCAGCAGTTGTGGAAAGACTACGTTTCCACCTCCCGAGGGAATCCACTCTCACCCTTTCCAGCAGAACAATTACGAGCAGGTGTGAAATCTCTGACAAATCTCGATTTAGAAAATGATTTGCTGAGTTGGATGGGTAATGAATTTTCTGTCTCAGTTATTCCCTATAGTCCCAAAAATGGTTTATCAGACGATTTTCGTGCTTCTTTAGTATTCATGGTACGGACAAGCGATCGCGCCCGTGCAGAAGCATCTTTAAAACAGATTGATGAAGTCATGAAAACTCAATATCAATTCCAGATCCAGCAACAGACAGTAGCAGGTAAACCAGTTGTTAATTGGATTGGGACATCAGGTATCTTAACCGCCACCCACGGCTGGTTAGATGGGGATGTTGCTTTTCTTGCGTTTGGTGCTCCCATCAGCGATAGAATTATTCCTAAGCCCAGTAACACGTTAGCTAGTAATCCTTCATTTCGAGAAACAGTTCCTTCAGAACCCGATCCCACAAATGGTCAGTTTTTCTTAGATGTAGAGCGGGCGGCAAAAAACTTTCCCCTACCAGCCTTATTACCAAATCAACAATTATTTTTAAAAGCAACACGCTCAATCGGCGTGACAACTGCTGTTAGCGATAATCGTAGTAATCGTTACAACATATTTCTAGCACTCAAAAAAACTAAAGGAGTAGCCCCTCTACCTAGTCCCTCAATCAGAAAAGAGGAGTAGGAGAGTGGGAAATTAGGAATTGGGAATTGGGCATTGGGTATTGAAGTACTGATTTTTACTATGCCCCATGCCCACTAACTACTAACTACTAACCACTAAACGCCCCGAAACAGATAGGATCAGAACTGTTAGAATTCACACTTTTAGGAATCCATAGGGAGAATACTTTATGAATCTGGTGCAACTCCAGAACTGGCTAGACAATGCCTCCTTTGCTGTTCTGTTCGCCACAATGTTAGTTTATTGGAGTGGGGCAGCTTTTCCCAATCTGTCTTACCTACCAGCTTTGGGAACCGCAGGAATGGCGATCGCGAATTTATGCATCGCCACCATGTTAGGAGCGCGATGGCTAGAAGCTGGCTATTTCCCTCTTAGTAATTTATATGAATCCTTGTTTTTCTTAGCTTGGGGGATCACCACCATCCATCTCATTGCTGAAAACAACAGCCGCAGCCACTTGGTGGGAGTTTTTACCGCCCCCGTAGCTATGGGCGTTACCGCTTTTGCCACTCTCACACTACCATCGCAAATGCAGGCCGCAGAACCTTTAGTACCTGCATTGAAGTCCAATTGGTTGATGATGCATGTCAGCGTGATGATGTTGAGTTATGCCGCTTTGCTGGTAGGTTCGCTACTAGCGATCGCTTTCCTTATCGTTACTCGCGGGCAAGATATCCAACTTCAAGGTAGTTCTGTAGGAACCGGTGGTTATCGCAGCAACGGTTATCGCTTGCAGAAAGCAGGAGAATTAGTTTCTCAATCATCAGCACTAGCAGCTGAAAACAATGGTGCAGCCCGTTATGAAACCACTAGCAACGGTAAAACCGCCGTTTTGGATACGGTACTCGCACCCGCGATCGAAAATCCAACATCCAATATCCAAAATTCGGAACCCCTTTCACCCCAGCGTCTCAGCCTCGCCGAAACTCTAGACAACATCAGCTATCGCATTATTGGATTAGGATTTCCCCTTCTCACCATCGGTATAATTGCTGGTGCAGTTTGGGCAAACGAAGCCTGGGGTCTGTCTCTTATACACATCT
>JANZYY010000379.1 GCA_026419705.1 Fischerella sp. | reverse complement strand
CGTCCATCTCGCTCTACCCGTTGAATTGCTTTGACTATAGACTCTGGCGCTTGCTCACCCTGTACTGTCGCAGGAGAAAATAAAACACGTAAACCAGGGTATCTTTGCTTGAGAGTTTTTTGAATATCACCCCAAGCGGCGGCGGTAGGTGAAGTAACAACAGCAATAGTTTGGGGATGAGATGGAAGCGATCGCTTTCTTTGTGGATCGAACAAACCCTCTGCTTCTAGGCGATTTCGCAATTGCTGGTAGCGCAGCGCCTGTAAACCGACACCAGCAGGTAAAGCTTGCCAAACAGATAGCTGGTATTCTCCTCGCACAGAAAATAGTCTAATACTGCCTAAAACAATTAACTGCTCACCTACTGTTGGTAGTTGCATCAGTTTCGGCAATAGACCATTCCATACTACACACTTTATAGCTGCTCCTCCATCTGGATCTTGCAGTGTAAAAAATAAACCGCTACGATGATGGTTGGTGCTAGAAACTTCTCCGAGCACCCAAATTTGCTGCAATTGTTCATCTTGCTCTAATAGCAAGCGGATGTAGTCAGTCAAACCACTGACACTGACAACTGTATCAGGAATCAAAAAGTTACTAAAATCAGCAGTCATTCTTCTAGGCTAAGTAGCTAGGCGAGAATCAACAAAGTTCTGTAAATAAACGTAAAAATATGCTTGTACTAGTGTTTGAGCAAGCACATTCCTACTACATGCTGCATAATAACCAAGATAGACAATACAACATTTAATTCCCAGTCCCCAATTCCCCAGTTCTAGCAATATTGGCACACCCGCGCTAGACTATGTAGCGATTAGCAGCAGGAAAATGTCAAAATAGTATATCTGTTCTACTAAATCTTCCCAAGCAACACTCTCTAAATCAATATATATATAGAGGTAGGAATGGCAGTTAACACTGATAATGCTGGCAAGCAAAAAGCGCTCAACATGGTACTAAACCAAATTGAGCGCACTTTTGGCAAAGGAACAATCATGCGCTTGGGCGATGCTACCCGCATGCGAGTAGAGACCATTTCCAGTGGGGCGCTGACTTTGGATTTGGCATTGGGTGGTGGTTTACCCAAAGGGCGGGTGATTGAGATTTATGGGCCAGAAAGTTCTGGAAAAACGACTTTAGCTCTACACGCTGTCGCAGAAGTGCAAAAAAACGGCGGAATTGCAGCCTACGTAGATGCAGAACACGCCCTTGACCCGGCTTATGCTGCGGCTTTAGGTGTGGATACGGAAAATTTGCTCATTTCCCAACCTGATACAGGGGAAGCAGCATTAGAAATTGTCGATCAACTTGTTCGCTCAGCAGCAGTAGACATTGTAGTCATTGACTCAGTAGCAGCACTAGTTCCCCGTGCAGAAATTGAAGGTGATATGGGCGATGCCCATGTTGGTTTGCAAGCAAGGTTGATGAGCCAAGCCTTACGCAAAATTACTGGCAATATTGGTAAATCTGGATGCACAGTAATTTTTCTCAACCAATTACGGCAAAAAATTGGTATCAGTTACGGCAACCCAGAAACCACGACTGGTGGTAACGCCTTAAAATATTATGCTTCCGTACGCTTGGATATTCGCCGGATTCAAACCTTGAAAAAAGGCTCGGAGGAATTTGGTAATCGGGTTAAAGTCAAAGTTGCAAAAAATAAAGTCGCACCACCTTTTAGAGTTGCGGAATTTGACATCATTTTTGGCAAGGGTATTTCTACCTTAGGGTGCCTTGTGGATTTAGCAGAAGAAACTGGCGTATTGAACCGCAAAGGAGCATGGTACAGCTATAATGGCGACAATATCTCCCAAGGACGAGATAATGCAATTAAGTATTTAGAAGAAAAAACGGAATTTGCCGAACAAATTAAGCAGTTGGTGCGGGAAAAACTAGAAAAGGGAGCTGTTGTTTCTGCTAATTCTGTCAGGAAGACAAGCGAAGAAGAAGAAGAAGAAGATTATATGGAGGAAGAATAACATCTTGGTATCTGGTTTGTAGTTACTTGTCGTAGAGATGTGCCATGGCACGTCTCTACATTGGTTTTGTTGGTTGTTAGTTGTTTATAACTACTAACCAACAACCACTAACCATTAACTCTTACTGGGCGTTTGTCTACGGAAAAAATCGTCTAAAATTTCTGACTGTCGCTGTTTGCTTAGCCAGATTCCAGCTTCTTCACTATCAATTAATCTTACATCTGTAAAAGCTTGTGCAGTACAATCCATGTCCTCGGTCGGAGAATTTTTTCTACCAAAAGCACTACTGCTTATCTGTGCTTCATGATTACTTTTGCGTGGTACCAGCTGCATTAGTAACTCAACTGCTACAGTTGGTAAGACTTGAGGAGCGGTCATATTCATGAAGAAGGAGAAGACTGTACTACCTAACCGGATGCGATCGCCATCTTGCAGTTTGACCGGTCTGTAAACAGGTTCGCCATTCACATAAGTGCCATTCTTGCTTGTAAAGTCCATCAAATAAAAACCAAGCTCATCAATATCATCAATATATTGAATTGCTGCGTGGCGGCGAGATACGTGCCGATCGCCAAGGTAAATGCCACAACTGCGATCGCGACCTATTGTCCAAATTCGCTGTGGTTGTAATAAAGTTTGTGTCTTGCCATCGTATAAATTAGTAATCAAATACACAATGGAATCATCTACCACAGCTTGGATATAACGTAACTGTAACCCTGGCAACGATGACTGAAAGAGATTTTCTAATTGAAGAATTTCATCTAAAAGACTGCTATGTTGTTCATACAACTTGAGAAATACTTGATACAAACTTAGTCGCCTTTCTAATTCTTTTTCTACAAACTCAGCCATAATAGCTTTACCTGATTATTAATAAATAAGATTAATTTTTAAAATTAAAAAATCAAATAAAATTCGCAATCTCGTCACGGACGGTCTTAAATGTAATTTTGTTCTTCAGTTTTTTACTTTTTATTTACGTATGGCATGAGAGAATTACGCTGCATTTTATTTCTGCTACTCTCAGGTTATAATTTTCTTTGTATTTCTAGTAACCGCAATACTACTTAATATCGTGAAAATACTTTAAAATGATATTATTATTAGTTGGCTTGTGATGGAACTATTAATACTCTCTATCAATGAAATAAATCTTGCTCGAAAACACCATACTCATCAATAAATAATACGGTGGCACTCACCCGTAGGGGTCTAGCTTGAAGAACCATAACTAAAGATGAAAGTAATGTGTAACACCTTGTTAATAATAGTTGACTTTTTCGGACAATTGCCTAGTGGCTATTGAAACGATATCAAGACTTACACTATCGGCAGAGCAGCTGCGTTTCGTTCCAGTGAATTTGAATTTTCGTGTTTGCTTTTGTTTTACAGAGAGTTTGGAGCTAAATTTTGAGTAGAAGCATTGGAGGATAGAGCGTGGCTGTCCTCAAGCAATTAGCGAACAAGGCAGTACACACAGTTGGGGGGTGACTGCTAATTTTGGACCTGAGATTTAAGTGTAGCGATCGCCAGCTTGGTGAGGTTCTTGCAAGTCTAATTACTGACGCAGTATAGTGCCTGCATTTACTGGCATCTGTGGTAGAAATGGTTAAAGTTGCACAGGCTGATGAGCTGTCTCTGCAAGCAAGGTTGTTAAAGCTGCAAGCACAGGGGTAGATAATGGGGTGAAGATAAGCTACTCACCATCTCGATCGCACAAGCGCCCTGAGTTGATCCTGAGTTGATACTGGGGGTAATGACAACTGAATGAAAATAAAGATATTTAGCCTAATTCTTATTTAGCAAGGGTTTCATGAATTATGGACCGTGCAGGATTCTGGTGGTCTGTGGGGGGTAACGCGAAATCGTCATTCGTCACTTACAAACTGTAAGGGAGGAAACTATGTCAAACTACGCTCATCCCGAAGTTTTGGTGGACACCCAATGGGTCGCGGATCATCTGAACGATTCCAAAGTGCGCCTAGTCGAAGTAGATGTGGACACAACTGCCTATGATTCCGGTCACGCCCCCGGCGCTGTGGGTTGGAACTGGAAGAAGGACACCCAGCAACCCATCCGTCGTGATATTCCGGACAAGGCGGCGTGGGAAGCACTACTCTCACGCTCAGGCATTGCCAACGATACCACAGTCATCTTCTATGGCGATAACAATAATTGGTTCGCCACCTTCGCCTTCTGGCTGACGAAGATATACGGTCATGCAGACTCCCGAATTATGAATGGTGGTCGCAAAAAATGGGTAGACGAAGGTCGCCCGCTGACGACCGAAGTGCCCGCGATCGCCCCAACCACCTACCAAGCAAAGGATCCTGATTGGAGCATACGTGCACTGCGCGATCTGGTCAACGATTACATTGGCAAAGCGAATTGCGCGTTGGTGGACGTGCGCTCGCCCCAAGAATACAGCGGTGAACTGCTCGCACCAGAGAATCTTCCGCAGGAAGGGGCGCAACGCGGCGGTCACATCCCCGGCGCAGTCAATATTCCCTGGAGCATGGCCGTGAGAGACGACGGCACATTTAAGCTTGCTGATGAGTTGCAAGCCTTGTACGGTGGTAAGGGCATCACCGCAGACAAAGAAACGATCGCCTACTGCCGGATCGGCGAGAGATCGAGTCATACATGGTTCGTTCTGAAGTACTTGCTCGGTTACCCCAAGGTGCGCAACTATGATGGTTCGTGGACAGAGTGGGGTAGCCTGATTGGAGTACCCATCGAAAAGTAGGCACGTCAGGCGCGGCGCTTGACCGAGACAATTTTAGTTTAGAAAGACTGGGGGCTGGCCGCGCCTAGCGGTAGGAAAATATCAAAACAATCCCCTTTTACCATTTGGACGTATTGTCATCCAATTTGTCTTGGCTAGTGCTAATTGTTCCTCAGAAATCTTTGCACCAGTTAAATTAGCACCACACAAATTCGCTCCTCGAAGATTGGCATTTTGGAGATAAGCATAGCTGAGATCTGCACCTCGCAGGTCTGCTGCTTCTAAATCAGCATTATTCAGGTAAGCTTTGCTTAAGTTAGCATCTCTAAGATTGGCTCGGTTAAGACTAGCTCTTCCAAAATCGCTGTTGTGAAGATTAGCCCCTTGCAGATTAACTCTTTCCAATTGAGAAGAATGAAAATTAGTCCCCGATAAATTAGCACCTTGCAAGTTGAGCAGATTCAGTTTGTGTAGAGCAAAATCTCGTCTCCCCCTTAGATAAGCTGCGAGCAAATCTGGACTATCTAGCTGACGCATCACAGCAGACTTTTGACCTTGAGAACTACTACAATTGTTTGCTACAGTTGCTGATTTTGCTGTCAGAACCTTTTGTCGTGCTCCTCCTGAATTGTTCATACCAGCCCCTTCCGCAATTTTAGCTCGTCTGGCCCGAATTGCTGCAGCTACCTGCTACTTACCTTTATCAGATAATATGCAGTTAAGTAAGGAACTTGGAACAAGACACCGAGCTGGTATTGGGATTAGCGAAGTATCCGATAGTTTGACAATTATAG
>JANZYY010000378.1 GCA_026419705.1 Fischerella sp. | reverse complement strand
GCCTCAAATAGACCATAGGTCGCATCACCCCTCACCGCTAGGGCGACATTTGCGGCGAGCGTCCACGGGGTAGTCGTCCAAGCCAAAATATATACGGGACGTTCTCCAGATTCAAGAATGTTACGCTCTATCAGTTGGGTAAGGTGGGCTGGGAATTTGGGGTATACGGAGGGATCTTCGACGTTCTCGCGATACCCTTGCGCCACTTCATGGTCTGAGAGACTGGTATTGTTGCGGGGACAGTGCCAGGTGGTGCGATAATCTTCAAATAGAAGACCGCGTTCCCACAGCGATTTCATTAGCCACCAACAGGATTCAATGTAGCTGTTGGAGTAGGTGATGTAGGCATTTTCTAGGTCGAGCCAATAACCAATGCGTTCGGTGAGAGCATTCCAATCCTGGATGTACTCAAAGGCCGATTGCTTGCAAAGTTCGTTGAATTTGGCGATACCAAAAGCTTCTATGTCAGACTTTTGGGTAAAGCCTAACTTCTTTTCTACACCAAGCTCGACTGGTAATCCATGGGTATCCCATCCACCCTTGCGTTGGACTCGGTACCCTTGCATGGTTTTATAGCGGGGAAACAGATCTTTGTAAGCACGGGAGATCACATGATGCACACCCGGCTTGCCATTGGCTGTTGGCGGCCCTTCATAGAAGACAAAATTTCCTTTGGGGGCTTCTTTGTCTAATGACTTGTGGAAAATATCGCGTTTTTTCCAAAAGTCGATGATTTCTTGCTCTAATTCTGGAAAGCAAACTGTTTGTTGAACTTCTCTAAACATAGTTGACCGGACTCACGAGCGACTGTCCGAACCGGGCTTTCGGCTTTTATATCCTGGTTCATCATTCCTCTGCATTGGGACGCTGAGGTGAGCGCGGTACCACCCAATTTTACTAGAGCCTCACGACTCTAGACTCTGTCGCTACTCCCAACCGGGAAGAGCGATCCGCTGTCACGCGCGGAACGCGGCTCTGTTTACTCAAAGCATTTGGTGTGTGTGCCTGGAAATGCTTTTTTCAAAGAGCAGCTCGGGGAGGATTTTCGTCTCTACCGCATGATCAGGCTCACACCGTCCCTGACTCGCTGTTGCACCGACTTAGAGATTACTCGTTCCCGTCATTGCTTTTAGTGTTAGGTCGTTATGTTGACTACAACATATGTCCAATTCTGACACAAAGTTAGTGGGTTGGGTTCTAAAAGATTTTAGTATCGCTTTGCGTCAAAGAGTAATCGTTGGAAACGCTCCAGGCTCGCAGAGGAAAACGCACCAGGGGCGCACAGTCTTGGCGCAAATATTTCGTAGGTGAAGTTATACTTGTTTCCTCATCCGTTCTAAAATGGTTGGGCAATTTTGCTCAACAAGCTTTGTATAAATTTTATTTGGTTTTATTTGGTCCTCAACGTTTTTGATTTAATACCTGATTTAGTTTACCGCTACGATACCCTTCTAAATCGAGGGTTACGTAGGTAAATCCAAACTCTTGAAATCTGGAAACTACTGACGGCAAGTCTGTATTCAATACAAATTTTTGAATTTGTTCTGGTGGCAATTCAATTCGGGCTGTGTCACCTTCCGAACGTACGCGCAAATTCTGCCAACCCAATTTACGCAGGTAAATTTCTGCTCTTCCTACGCGTTGCAATTTGGCAACTGTAATTTCTTCACCGTAGGGAAAACGGGAACTGAGACAGGGTTGGGCGGGTTTGTTCCACCAAGGTAAACCGAGTTGTTGAGAAAGTTGACGGACTTCTGCTTTGGTAATACCAACTTCTGCTAATGGCGATCGCGCACCTCTTTCTTTCGCCGCCTGAATTCCTGGACGATAATCGTGCAAATCATCAGCATTGACCCCATCTACTACATAGGGATAACCCATCTCTACAGCTAAGGATTTGAGGGTGTCGTGCAATTCACTTTTGCAGAAATAACAGCGGTTGACAGGGTTGGAGGTGTAATTGGGATTTTCCATCTCATGGGTTTCGATGATTTTATGGGGAATCCCAATCGTTGCTGCTTGTAGGGACGCATCTTCTAATTCTTCTGGTAACAAACTCGGCGAAACAGCTGTTACTGCTAAAGCGCGATCGCCTAAAACATCATAAGCAATCTTGGCAACTAAACTACTGTCCACACCGCCGGAGTAAGCAATTAAAGCTTGCCCCATTTCTGCAAATATGACTTTTAGTTGCTCAAGTTTCTCTGTTAACATATTTTTCTCATCCAACCCAAATCTTACTGCACCCTACAAATTACATTTTAGTTAGTGGTTAGTGGTTGGTAGTTAGTGGTTGGTTGTTGTTTGTTGTTTGTGGGTTATTTCCAATTCCCAATGCCCGATGCCCACTCCCCATTCCCTAAATACACGCTTTGCAGTACTTTGATACTAAAGTTCCTAACACTGGCAAATCTATCGGTTTAGCAATATAGTCATTCACTCCTGCTGCTAGACAAGTTTCGCGATCGCCTTTCATTGCCATTGCTGTTTGGACAATGATTGGAATAGTCTGATAACGTTTATGTTCTCGCAATTTCTTTACGAGTGCTAAACCGTTCTCATCTGGTAGTTGAATATCTAATAAAATTACGGCTGGCTTTTGTTTGTTTAACGATTTCCACATTTGGGCAGCATTTTTGACCAGATTGACCTGATACCCCAATTTCTGAAGATAAGTTTGCATCATCTGGGCATTGGGTAAGTCGTCTTCCACTAACAAAATATTTGGTGATGGGGTGATGGGGGGATGGGGGGATGGGGAGGTCTCTCCACCTGAGGTTCTCCCCACCATCAGTTCCTCATCTCTGGTTCTTCCCACTTCCCCCTCTTGTGCCTGTCTCAGCGGAAGTATAATTGTAAAGCGCGAACCGCAATTTAGTTCTGATTCTACCTCTACCCAACCACCGTGAAGTTCTGCAAGTTTGCGAGTCACTGCTAACCCTAAACCTGTACCTTCATATCGACTAACTACGGCGTTAGCGATTTGGAAGTAAGGTTGAAAAAGTTCTGTTTGGTGTTCTTTGGAGATACCAGTACCAGTATCCCAAACTGTAAAATGTATCCAGGAATTATGGGATTTAACTTGTAAGCCAATGGTTCCAGTGTTTGTAAATTTGAGGGCGTTAAACAGCAAATTCAATAACATTTGCTTCAGTCGCAAGGAGTCAGCAATTAAGGTAGTGACATTGCAGTCGATCTCAAGTACCAGTTTCAAACCTTTATTAGCTGCTTTCTCTTTTACTAATATCAAAACATTGCGACACAGAGTCTGCAAATCTACTTTTTCCCAATGCATCTCTAGCTGATTAGCTTCAATTTTGGAGAGGTCCAAAATATCGTTAATCAAAGCCAATAAATGCTTCCCGCTAGATTGAATAATGTTTAAATATTCTTGGTGACGTTCTCTGGATGGATCGTAGCCTTGCGCTAAAAGCAAGTGGGTAAAACCGATAATTGAACTTAGTGGTGTACGGATTTCATGACTGGTGTTGGCTAAAAACTGGTTTTTGAGTTGATTGGTACGCTCCAGTTCTTGATTAAAATTTTCTAAATTTTGACAATGCTGCTGTAATGATTGTATTCTCCGTAATTGTGTTATGGTTGCAGCACATTGTTGAGCAGCACGTGCTAAAAATTGTGATGTGATTTGAGTGCATATGTCTTTAAACAATTCACAACTAGATTCAATAGTTGTTCTAGCAACAATTAACCAACCGATAACACCACCTGCATGATCTGCTAACAGCCAGGCCTGAGGGGGTTCTTGTTTCTCCAGAAACTGTAAATCTTGGATGTCTATCTCTTCTTGTAATCTCAAGCGCGGTTTTTTCCCTTTCTTCGCTATTGCTTTTAACAGTGGTGATGATGAGCGTCTAGATGGTGAACTAGAAATAAAACAAATTTTGCTCACTGTCTGCTGTGGCTCTACAAGGGCGATCGCGACTGTACTATTATTTAAAGCACTGCTGAGTTCGTTGACCACCGTTTTAAAAATGTCTGCTTCAGTTGCCACTGTTTGTTGATTGTTAACCAGACAAACTAGACACTCATTGAGGCGATTTTGCAACTGGCTCAAGCTGCGTTCCAGCCATAACTCCGCCCTAAGTTGCTCAATTGTTGTCAAAACAGTTTGTGTTGCATCTAATTGTGAGTTCTGCTCTGGTAAGCTTGAGTATTGTTGCATGGTCAACTAGACCGCTTCAAAAGTTTAGATTCGTGCAGAAGTGCGAATAAGATTCTATGTATATTAGCGCACTTCTCTTTCTATATTTATAAACTAAAACTAGAAGTGTCGAGTTTGACTGCATTACCCAGAATTTTTGTAGAAACTCTGAAACCTTTATGCTGTCAGTTGCTTACGACTAAATTAAAACTATGGATGCACAATTGGCTCAATTTTTTGCCGCTTGGATTGCACAACTTCCTCAATTAACTATCAACGGTATTGCAGTAGGAAGCATTATAGCTCTAGGCGCAGTTGGACTTACCCTAACTTATGGGATTTTACGGCTGTCTAATTTTGCCCACGGTGACTTTCTGACTTTGGGAGCCTATCTGACGCTGTTCGTAAATTCCTTTGGAGTTAATATTTGGCTGTCAATGATCGTGGCAGCATTAGGAACGGTAGGGGTAATGCTGTTGTCGGAGAAATTGCTGTGGTCAAGAATGCGTTCTATTCGTGCTACTTCTACTACTTTTATTATTATCTCCATTGGTCTAGCACTATTCCTTCGCAATGGTATTATTTTCATCTGGGGTGGTGGTAACCAAAAATACAACGTGCCGGTCTCTCCAGCTTTGGACATAGGAGGAATAAAGGTTCCTCAAGTTAAGCTTTTGGTATTTGTTTTAGCTGTATTGGCAATTTTGGCGTTGCACTACCTCCTCCAAAATACAAAAATTGGCAAAGCAATGCGAGCCGTTGCTGATGATATTGACTTGGCAAGAGTATCTGGTATCAATGTTGACCAAATTGTCATATGGACTTGGGCGATTGCCGGCAGTTTAACTTCCTTTGGTGGCAGCATGTTGGGACTAAGTGAAGCTGTACGTCCAAACATGGGATGGTTTTTGATTTTACCCTTGTTCGCTTCAGTAATTTTAGGTGGAATTGGCAATCCTTACGGTGCGATCGCCGCAGCTTTTATCATCGGTATTGTCCAAGAAGTCAGCACGCCTTGGCTTGGTTCTCAGTACAAACAAGGTGTAGCTTTGCTAATCATGATTTTAGTGCTGCTCATTCGTCCCAAAGGCTTATTTAGAGGTACGATCTGAGCAAGGGATTGGGGATCGGGGATTGAGAATTGGGAATTTAGAATTGGGTATTGAGAAAGGATGTAACCCCCTCCCCGATCCCTGCTCCCCGATCCCCGATCCTCACTCCCTGTTCCCCATTCCCAGTTTCTGATTTAGATCAGAAGTTTAACCACTTAACTATTCAATGATGTGGAAATAATAAGCAGCCACAAGAAAATTGATAGCTAAGAGAAGCAACGCCCAGGCCTGTCTCTTATACACATCTG
>JANZYY010000377.1 GCA_026419705.1 Fischerella sp. | reverse complement strand
CGGGAGAGAAATAGACTCACAACAGGTGCAGTACGCACTGTCTTGCCTTCAATGACTATGCGTCCGGATTTGAGTTGAGCATAACTCACCAAGCCAAAGGTAGGACGCACCCGCCGAGGAATAGAAAAGTCTACGATTGGTGCTACTAAGTCTTTGTCACTAACTGCACATCTGGCTACTACTTCCTCGCTTAACACGGGAAGTGGTACGCCTACACCCAACATTAGAGAAGGACCGTAATTTTTAAAGTAACAACCCCGTACCCAACGAGCATCCATTTGCTTGGCGTCACCGATTAAAGCTAAAGTTGCAGCCGGTCCGATCGGCGTGCGATTGGGCAAACGCTTTTGTAAAGGGAAATGCTGAGTTCCTTCCCATGCGACATAGCCAATCCCGCCGCCTAAGAAAATCCGCGTACCAATACCCACCAGTTGCAGGTCAGGGTCGTTAAGGAGAGGGGAAATAGCACCAGGGTTAGAGTAAACCGCATTGCTCAAACGTGGATGTAAAGGCCCGAGATAGGTAAAAAGTGGGCGATCGCCTCCATTCACCCCCACAATAAAATTTTGATAAAGATTCCTGGGATTAAATAAATAAAACTGATTAATAGTATCGCGGGTAATCGTCGTTTCAAAGGTAGCCCTAGGGTAACAATCAGTTACTTGCCCTTGGGCGCGTACGTGTATTGGTTTACCTGCAATTAAATCCTCAATCACGTGACCGCCGCCACGTTCGCGGACTTCCTCTCCGTCATTCGCTTCTACGGCACAACTTGCGCCCAGGTATAAATCGACTGCCCCAAAACCAGCATATGCCGGCACACCATCCAACCAGCAGCGACGAATTTTTATTGGAGGATCGGTGTGTCCAAGGTTAATAATTGCACCGCTAGATTCCATCGGTTCAAAAGTGCCAGTAGCGATCACATCTACTTCCTTGGCAACTTTGGCAACACCGACTTCTGCAACTTTTGTTTTTAATTCTTCAACTGTTAGCACTACTGCACGTTTGCAGCTAATTTTTTCGTTGATTTCCGCAATTGTTCGCATATTTAATTGGGCAAAGGGCAAGAATATCCCTGTCAAGGTGTTACTTTCCCTGCGGTCAGCCGTTGCGTGTCTATGTGGAACCACCAAGACACTAAGACACCAAGTAAACAAGCCTTGACAGGGCAAGGGCATGGGGCAAAGATCATCGTTAAATCCCGATTCCCAATGCCAGATTCCCTATTCTCTATTTAAAACTTATTGAGGTAGCGGTGCACGTCCATATAAAGTAGTGAGAGTTTTTAACTTATTGCTTAACTCTGGCATTAAAGCATGTTCCTGGTACCGCCATTCCCAATTGCCCTCAGCTTTACTAGGAAAATTCATCCGCGCTTGAGAATCCAATCCCAAAATATCCTGTAAGGGGACGATCGCGAGATTTGCTATGGAACTCAATGCTAGACGAATTAAATCCCAGTGGACGCCATCAGGGCTGATACAACCTAAATAAAGCAATAAGTTGCGCTTTTCCCAATCCGATGCTTGATTAAACCAGCCAACGGTTGTGTCATTATCGTGAGTGCCAGTGTAAACCACAGCATTACGGGTGTAATTAAAGGGTAAGTATGGGTTACTAGAATCGGAACCAAAAGCGAACTGCAAAACTTTCATCCCAGGAAATTCAAACTTGTCTCGCAGTGCTTCTACATCCGGTGTAATTGTACCCAAATCCTCTGCCAAAACTGGCAGTTTGCCCAACTTCTGTTTGATTGTCTTGAATAATTCTTCTCCAGGGGCTTTAATCCACTTACCATTGACTGCTGTTTCTTCGCCTTTTGGTACACCCCAAAAAGCTTCAAATCCCCGAAAGTGGTCGATGCGAATAATATCTACGTAGTCTAGCATCGCTTCAAAGCGTTGCACCCACCACTTAAAGTCTTGCTTTTGCAATTTCTCCCAGTCGTAAACCGGATTACCCCACAATTGACCGGTGGCGCTAAAGTAGTCCGGTGGAACGCCGGCCATGAGTTCCGCTTCTCCAGTCTCTTCATCTAAACAAAAAATATCTGGATTCGCCCAGACATCGGCACTGTCATGAGCAACATATATCGGGATATCACCTATGATCTGAATGCGGCATTCATTGGCGTAGGCTTTCAGCTGTGACCACTGGCGGAAAAATTCATACTGAGTAAATTTATGGTAAAAAATTTCCTCTGCTAATTTTTGTTGGACTGCTGCGATCGCCCCGGGTTGGCGCTTGGCTATTTCAGGCTCCCAAGTATGCCAGCTGGCACTTTGTTGAGCATCCTTGAGTGCCATAAATAAAGCATAATCGTCTAACCAATCGGCTTTACTGTGGCAAAAATCTGTAAATGCTTGCTGCTGTTCGTGTTTGGCATTAGTTTTAAATTTAGCAAAAGCTTTTTTCAGCAGCGAAGTTTTAGCGTCTACAACTAGTTGGAAATCTACCCTTTCTGTGGGAAATTCTGGTAGATGAGCAAAGTCTTCTTCCTCTAATAAGCCCTCTTGTTGCAATTTTTCCGGGCTAATCAGCAGGGGATTTCCCGCCATAGCAGAGTAAGACATATAAGGAGAATTTCCATAACCAGTTGGTCCTAAGGGTAGGACTTGCCAACACTGTTGCTGACTCTCTTGCAGAAAATCAATAAAGCGATAAGCCCCTGTCCCCAAGTCTCCAATGCCAAAGCGACTCGGAAAACTAGTGGGATGAAGCAAAATACCACTGGCTCTAAAAAAAGGCATACTTAACCTGAAATGTAGGAGGAAGATGTCCCATCGAATTTAGCATGGAACAGCAATTGCAAGTGTGTCAATTGTCCTTTGTGCTTTACTCATGACAAATGACCAATAACCTATGACTATGAATTATCGAAATCCGATTCCGACTGTTGATATCATCATTGAATTAGTAGACAGACCTCATCGACCCATAGTGTTAATTGACAGACACAATCCGCCTTTGGGTTGGGCTATCCCTGGTGGTTTTGTTGATTATGGCGAAACAACAGAATTAGCGGCGCAACGCGAAGCTTTAGAAGAAACTGGTTTGCAGGTGGAGTTGATTGAACAATTTCACGTATATTCCGATCCCAATCGCGATCGCCGCAAGCACACAATCAGCATTGTATTTTTGGCAACAGCTACGGGTGAACCAAAAGCAGGGGATGATGCTAAGGGTATAGGAATTTTTGAGTCTTGGCGCATACCCAATAATTTATGTTTTGACCATGACCAGATCCTGCGAGATTATTGGCGTTATCGGTACTATGGCATCCGCCCAAGGCTGGGTTAACTCCCTAATCCACAAAAAAATAAGCTAGCAAGCCGAAAATCTAAACTCTACAGCCTTTTGCCTTCATCAGAGCCTCACAAATCAAATCATCAGACTGTTAAAAATAGTCAAAAAGGCCATATCATGTTTTTTTACCTTCTGTCTTCTAGCATAGCAGCTTAATAACAGCGTAGTAACCTTCTGTTTTCTGTATTAGTAGAAACAATTTAGACTTTTTTGTCACAATTTCCATGCGGTAAATAGCCACATTTAAGAATGTTCAAATTAAGAAATATTCAACTTATAATTTTTAAATTCCCTAGGTAGATTAATTATTAAAGATACAAAGGACACCAAGAGAATATGAGTAGAAAAGTTATACATACCGATCTAGCTCCCACACCAGTAGGACCATACAATCAAGCAATTATTGCCTCTGGGCAGATGATTTTTGTAGCCGGGCAAATTGCACTTGACCCTCACACCGGTGCAATTATTGGTGAGGGTGATGTGACAAAGCAAACAGAGCAAGTCATGGCTAATTTGGAATCAATACTAACAGCGGCGGGAGCAAGCTTTGCAGATGTGGTAAAAACAACTGTATTCTTAGTTAATATGGATGAATTTCATGCCATGAATGCAGTTTATGGGAAATATTTTGACGAGGCGAAAGCCCCAGCGCGGGCGTGCGTGCAGGTATCTCGTTTGCCTAAGGATGTCTTGGTAGAAATTGAGTGTATCGCCGTGATTGATAACAAATAGCACCCATATTTGAGATGGGTGTAGCAGCAGGAAGCGATTATGTTTAACCAGGGTAATTGCTAAAACTAAATGCTTCGCTGAATGTACATCATCTTTGTCTAGGTTTGAAAACACTGCATTTGGGGTGTGTGTAAGAGGAGTAATAAAAATGACAAATAATCATATAAGTGCCACTCTTTCACCCGCAGACAGGGAAGCGATCCTGCAAGTGATCGCCACTATCCGTGAGAAATTACCACTGTTAGCTCATTTAACAGCAGAAGAGATTCAAAACTTGCCTAACTTAGACGAGCAAAGTTGGGCACTTGTCAGTCAAGCTGTGGATGTAGCTCAAAAGCAAGATCCTCTTTTCTCGCATAACTCACAAAAGAAGCACCAGACCCTGCAAGAGATTCTCAAGCAACGCCAACAATCAAATTTTGTGGGTAGAGAAGAACAGATCGCGATATTTCGCCACAATTTAGAATTACCACTTGAAGATCATCATCGTCGCTTTATTTTTAACGTCTCTGGGCGAGGTGGTGTTGGTAAAAGTTTTTTGCTGCGCCAGTTTCGCCAGATTGCTGAGAATGCAAAATTCATTACCGCTTACACGGACGAGTTGGAAAAAGGTGTACCGGAGGTAATGAATCATTTAGCACAACAACTAGAACAGTACGGTTACATATTAGCAAAATTTTCAGAAAGTTATAAAATTTACCAACAAAAACTGCAAGAACTGGAAATAGATCCGGAAGTACCTCAAGGATTTTCAGCTTTTATGGGGCGATCGCCGTTTAAGGGCGATGTGCATTTGACACAGCAAATTCCAGGTACTGATGTTGTCTTGGAGTTCGCAGATCAAGATGCAGGCGTCACTCAACAAGAGTGGACGTCTTACATAGCCAGAAAGTTAATAAATAAAGACGAACTACATTTAATACAGGAACCGGTCGCTGTCTTGACACCTCTGTTTTTAGAGGATTTGTGGAAGGTAGCAGAGAAATCGGATATTGCTCTGTTTTTTGATGGCTACGATCGCACAGAAGAATTCTTAGACCGCTGGCTGAGAGATATTTTGGATGGTCGTTATGGTGACGTACCATCAAATATCTTACTGATTGTTGCAGGTCGGCAAGAGTTAGACAAAAACCATTGGAAAGTTTATGAAGAGTCAATGGTGCGTTTGGTCTTGGAAACTTTTACAGAAGAGGAAACCAGACAATATCTAACTCGTAAAGGCATTAGCAACGAAGAGGTTATAGATGTAATTTTACGCCTTTCTGAAGGCTTACCCCTGCTAGTTGCAACACTTGCTGCTGAAACCCCGAATGACGATAGCAAAGTTGGCGATGCTAACGGCATGGTAGTGGAACGCTTCTTAAAGTGGATGAAAGATCCCAAATGGCGACAAGTAGCGCTGACTGCTGCGATTCCTCGATTTTTGCAGCGAGATGTTCTGGCTCAGTTGCGTCCGGAAGAAGAAGCAGATATGTTGCTAGAGT
>JANZYY010000376.1:274-5532 GCA_026419705.1 Fischerella sp. | reverse complement strand
CAGCATCTAACCACCCGCCAAAGTTCTGTTTTTGTGTGTTAGAAGGATTAACAACAGGTTGTACCCGATACTTGCTTGCTGGTGGAGAAGCTAAAGTTACAGGATAGATACGGAGTTCATCATAGTGGAAAACCGCAACCTCAATAGTATCCTTTGGTTCGTAGTCTTTGAGGCGATCGCTTAATTGATTTGCTGTCACCTTTATACCATCAATTGCCAGCAACTCATCACCAGGATCGATACCAGCGAATTGTGCGGGAGAACCTGCTTCGACGAACTTAACAATCTCTCGTCCATTTTCACTACTTACCCTCATACCCAGGTAAGCACCTGGTTCTGTTTCTGCTACCAATTGCAAGCCAAAAGGTTCAAGATACTGATTAAAAGGTAATTCTTCAGTACCATCTATGTATCGTGCGAAGAAATCAGATAAATCGATTCCTGCTACAGACTCTATGACCTCTTGCAATTGTTGTGCAGTATAGCCAATTTCATCTTTACCGAATTTTTGCCACATTTTGAGCATGACATCATCAAGCGATCGCTTGTTGTGATGACGATAACGAATCAGTAAATCTAGCAATAACGATACCATTTCCCCTTTCAAATAATAAGAAATTTGGGAATTGCCGCTATTGGCATCCGGACGGTAAAGTTTTATCCAGGCATCAAAACTGGATTCAGAAAGAGATTGCACTTTACGCCCTGGTGTAGTTAAGAACTTAGTAATTTCCTTACTCCAATTATTCAAGAATGAATTTACATCATAAATACCTGCCCGTAAAGGAATGAGTATGTCGTAGTAACTTGTTGTCCCCTCACAAAACCATAAACAGGAAGTATAGTTTTCTTGGTCATAATCAAAAACTTCCAATTCCTTGGGACGAATGCGCTTGACATTCCACAAATGAAAAAACTCGTGGGCTACTAATTGCATAAAGCGATCGTACTTATCGCGATCGCGATATCCAAAACGCTGATAAATTAACGAGCAACTATTTTTATGCTCTAAACCGCCATAAGCTTGGGCAAATAAATGCACCAGAAACACATATCTTTCATAAGGCAAACCACCAAATATTTGTGCTTCCGCTTCGACAATTTTTTTGATATCAGCAATCATCTGCTGTGCTTTGAAATTACCACGTCCCCAGATAGCTAATTCATGGGGTTTTCCCAATACCTCAAACTGATATAGTTGGTGACGCCCAATCTCAAACGGACTGTCTACAAGGTTGTCAAAATCGCAGGCAAAGAAAGTGTTGGTTTTTCCAGGAACAGCTGGTAATGCCGTGGTTACCTGCCATTGTGGGTATGGTGGCACAATCGTAACGCAAATTGGTTGCTTGTCAAATCCAGGTAGTCTAAAAAACAGTGCTGCACCGTTAAAATATCCATGCGTGGCATCTAGGTGATTTGTCCGCACAGTGAGTTCGTTGGCAAAAATACGGTAACTTACAGTGATTTCTGAAGCACCTGCCGTCTCTACCTGCCAGTGATTTTTACTGATTTTACGCCATTTTAAAGGTTGATTATGGGCAAAAGCGGCAAAATCCTGTAGATGTTTGGCATATTCTCGCACCAGGTATGAACCAGGAGTCCAAACTGGCAATTTTAAATCGAGAATTGAAAATGGGTAGTCCACCAGGTGTAAAGTTATCTCAAATAGGTGGGTTTCTGGTTGGGGCATTGCTACCCGGTAATTAATTGTCGGTAATTTTTTCTGAAGGCGGGTATCAGTACGAGGTGCTGTTGCTTGATTCATCTGTACTTAAAAGTAAACATTGCGCAGTGATGAGTTAAAAGATTAATTTAACTCATAACTCTTGTACTGATAAACAACTAGAAAGACTCGAAAGTATTAAAATTTGCCAGCCAGATTCATCAATTGCCGAAAGTTAACGAGATAAAGTGCCTGATTGACTGTATCAATTTTAATCCAACCTTTTTCATCCAACTTTTCGATGATTTTGGTGGTTTCTTCAACACTAATTTCTGTCACATCTGCCAAATCTTTGAAGGGAATGTTAAAAATTTCTCTTCCCTGTTGTGTTTCCTGGCCGTAGCTTTCACCTAGACTGACAAGCGTGTGAGCAAGTTTAACTGCTGGAGGTGAAGAGCGCATTTGCAAGCGTACGTTCACATATCGCAGTCGCCTTACCATTAGTTGCAACATTCGGTGATGTAACTGCGGATCTTTAAACAATATATGGATAAATCTTTCTCTAGAGATGCTCAGTAATTTTACGGGTGAAAGAGCAATCACATCTGTTGAACGGGGAGATTCATCCAAAATAGCCATTTCTCCAAAAAAATCACCCCGACCCAAAATCGCCAAAGCAACAGAATCTTCACCTACAGTGCGCCGGACTTTTACCCAACCGGAAACCACGAAGTAAACTGCGTTACCCCAGGCATCTTCCATTAAAACAGCTCGCCCGGCTGGATATTCGTGTTCAACGGCAACAGAAAGTATCCACTCTAAAGTTTGTGGATTGGCTGTACTCATCAGGGAGAAAAGTTCACTAAAAACCTCTGTATGCATGAAATTTTTACTAAGGAGGAAATAGCAATAATTGTTGTTTTGTAAAGATCTGTATAATCAGTAATAATACTTAATTTTTAGCTATAAAAACTACATAATTTGAACTGCAGCAACTAGGCTTCCAAGTCTAGAGTTTTATTACAACACAAAAATGACTGTATTGAAATCAGCGGTTTCACCGAAAAGGGAAAAAGGGACGCAACTGCCACTTCATAAAATTCCATACTTAACGTGAGGTAAATTTTCCTGATGAAACGGGGAAAACTATAATTATCCCTTCCATTGGGAAGAATTATAACCTCAGTTTTCAAGAAAAAATGCTGAAATCACTTCTGCTGAACTTTTTAATTCTGCCCTTTTCTTTCGCTTCCTGGATGTGTGGGGAAAGGTTTTTTGCTGCTAAAGCCAAGGCTTTACCGGGACAAGCGACAGAAGAGGTAAGTGCTTGGATTAAAGCACATCCGACATTACGTCCTAATGCTAACGAGCGATTTTTGGTGCAAAAAAGTGACACAGCCGCCCAGCGCTTCACTTTTCAAGCATCAGTATTTCCTCCTGGTAAAGTCGGATACGTCAGAGATCGCAGTCGCATTCGCAGTGAGAGTCTCAGCATGTATGATGCGATTAATGGCATGAATTTTGAACGTTTGCAGGAATCTCTACGAGTAATTTATGGCTTAGATATCTATCAAGACTTTAAACGCGCTCAGGTAGTGTACGAGTATCCGAGCCAGAGTGCTATTAACTCAGCTCGTTTTGCCAAAACTCCGATCCGAGAAGCTTTGCGAGGAGAGTTGCGTTTAGGTTCTCGCTATGCGTATTGGCTAGAAATTGCCCAACCCAGAAATGGTAAAGCTTTTACTGGTCAAATGACAGTTTTGCTAAGGTCTGACCTAGATAAGTTAGAAGCGCAATTGCGAAATCGTTAGTGGTTAGTTGTTGCTTGCTTTGGATGACTTCCCAATAAAACAGCTTGAGTGTAAATTATATAGAAGGCGATGGAGCTCGCCATAACCGCCTTCTGTTGTTGTAATCGTAAAAAGGCTGATGGCTCCTACTTTTCCGGCTTGCTACGGAAGGGTAGGGCTATGTACTTTAAACTTCTGTGAGCAAGTCACGCACGTAAATTAACTGTTTTCAAACTGCGTGATGTTAGAAAGTATTCTTTGGATCTTACTCGTCGGCTTTTTCATCGGGCAAATTGCTCGACGGCTGAAAGCTCCTGCACTTGTAGGCATAGTTTTAGCTGGAATTCTACTGGGTCCGCAAGTTGCTAATGTAATTAGCCCTGATGTGCTTGCAGCTTCTGATGTTCTGCGAACGATCGCCGTGACGGTCATCTTGATGAAAGCGGGCTTAGGGTTAGATCGAGAAAAACTGGTACAGCAGGGAACAGTAGCGCTACGACTGGGATTTCTACCTGCTACATGTGAAGTTGTAGCGATCGCTCTGGCTGCGATGTGGATTTTAAAGTTCGACTTGCTAACAGGGCTGTTGCTAGGTTGCATTATTGGCGCAGAGTCACCTGCTGTGATTGTTCCGGGAATGCTGCGACTGAAAAGTTTGGGTTGGGGGATTGCTAAAGGAATTCCTGATGCGATCCTGACCGGAAGTGCACTATCAGATGTGTTACTACTATTGGTGTTCAGCCTATTGTTGAGCTTTTTGTCCAGGGGAGCAACTGCGGAAGTAACATTACCTTTTGATTTAACTCTCAGCCCTGTTCAACTTCTTCCCTTGCAGATTATATGCCAGATTTTTTTGGGAGTTGTGCTGGGATGGCTGACAGCACGAATCTTAGTTTTGTTGCTAGCAAAACAGAACTGGACCCAAAATGCGGTGCAGGACACGCTAATTGCGGCAAATTTTGCGTTGTTGTTAGTTGTGCTAGCAGAAAAGTTACCCTTGTTTTCCGGCTATTTAGCAGTGATGGCAATGGGATTTTTTCTGATAGAGTTAGATACTCCTTTAGCAAGGAGATTGCGCCTTGGTTTTGATAGCCTGTGGACGATCGCAGAAATAGTTTTATTTGTGTTGCTAGGGGCAAGTATTCAGCTACAAGTATTGGAGATGACTTTGCTACCGGGGTTGCTAATTCTGGCAATAGGTACTTTGATCGGACGTGCTTTAGGATGGTACTTGTCTACATTAGGGAGTAACTGGAACTGGCGAGAGCGGCTATTTTTGCTACCAGGGAACTCCGCGAAAGCTACCGTGCAAGCAGCAATTGGAGCGATTCCTTTAGCAGAGGGAATTCAGGGTGGAGAGACAATCCTGGCGATCGCTGCTTTATCTATCTTAGTCACTGCACCTTTAGGAGCTTGGGCAATTCCGACTTTTGCACCAGAACTACTAGAACGGGGCGAAGTTGATCCAACCAAGGTAGCGATCGCCCGCCGCATTGTCTTACTAGCTGCTGTTGACACCTCTGGTCTTGCTATTCAAGTGTTAACTAAAGCAGCTGAGCTTGCTCGCCGCAGTGATGGCGAGGTTATTGTTTTACATGTTATTCGCGTTCCGGATCCCCAAGGAGTCGACCGCCTGCGCTCAAAAACACAGCGGTTGCTTGCAGATATTCGCCATAAGTTCGTAACTACCACAGGTTCGGTACCGGAAGAAATTGTTCGCTTCGCTGAAGATTATCGAGTTGCTGAAATTGTCATGGGTAAACGAGGACACCAGTCTTGGAATCAAGTTTTGATCGGTTCTGTTT
>JANZYY010000376.1:0-264 GCA_026419705.1 Fischerella sp. | reverse complement strand
TCCCAAGCAGTACTGGAATCCAGTGCAATCCCCGTTATTTTAGTCGAAGATGAACGTTTCTCAGCTCAACGACGCTGAAGTAAATTAATTTAGCTGAACTTTTGCTCGTGTTACAAAATCCCGTGATTCGCATCTCCCTTGCTATTAGTCTCGGTGCAATTGCTGGCGCACTCTCGCGCTATTACCTTGGTTTATGGTTCAATCAGCTTTTCGGTACTGAGTTTCCTTACAGCACTCTGATCGTTAACGTCAGTGGTTGTTTGA
>JANZYY010000375.1 GCA_026419705.1 Fischerella sp. | reverse complement strand
ACTATGGGTCGGTCTTTGGTAATGCCATAATATTTGAGCAGATTATCTACAATTTCTGGCGGTGCTGCTGGAAGTAGAAATGCTGGATCTGCTGTGTGCTTCACCAAGTCTGTAGAAAGTCCCAAATCTTTAGTTACATATTTATAGGAGAGATTCTCTCTAATTGTGATTAACTTTGAACGACGAGCAACATTTAGCCACATCTGGGCTTCCGTATCAGTCTTGAAAGGACCAATAGATTGAGCAAGAAACACAACAGGCAGATCCGCATCTAGCGCAAACTCTAAGGGTTGGAGTTGCTGTTTGAGAAAACGCTGACCGTAATCAGAGCTAAATACATCACCTCCAGAAGCAATGACAACAGATGCACCCTTTAGTAAACTGGTTAAATTTTGATACGTGGGTGTCAAAGGTTTATAAAACTTGGAAAACTTGGCACGTAGCCGTAGCCAACGGTCTCGATTGAGGAGCAGATAGTCATCACTGGTCAAATTGACATTGAGATGCTGTAGCCGAATTTCGTCGTAGTCTGTAGTTTCAGTCAAAATGTTGATGTCAAGATTGGGTTGACGTTGGCGCAGCTGTTCAATGGTTGTCACAACCATTGCCTCAACTCCTCGGTTACGTAGTCCGGTGATGCCAGTGATGACTGCTTTCATCTGAGTTTTATCTCCGTTAATTATCACAATATTTCTTGGTAATTAGAAAATTAGAGAAGAGTTTTCTTTATAAAATTTTTTGGGAAACCTGTTTACCAAGTTTGACGAATGGCTTTTCGATCCAGTCGTAAAGACAGTCGCTCTTGTGCACTTATCTCAAGAGATTTTCTCATGAAAGATGCCATAAAATTCAGCAGCATAATATTAACTAGCTACTCGCCTAAGCTTGATTGCCACTTGGCGTATGTTCTCGTCTTCAGAGTTTCTTGTAAGATAGTGATACCTTTTTGAGCATGAAGAATGAAACAGATAAGGCAATATTGGCAATTTGGGAAACTTCGCTATTACTTTTCCCAACCATAATTCCCGAAGATAATAGATATTATGAAGTAACATTCCATCATCATTCAAAGTAGGTGCTTTGATGGGATGCTCTGCAATAAAAACTATGTCTTCAATTTCTAAATCTACATTACTAAAACGTTCGATCACCGACTTATAATCATAGCGACGTTGATAAAATATAGCTTGATCATCTCTGGTTTTTCCCGGCCAATAAAAATTTTTCTTAACTAGCCATTCTTCAAAGTAAGTTTTGTGAGCCGGAAGTGTCAAGACAAAAATTCCTTCTGGTTTCAGAACTCTTGCTACTTCTTTGACAGCAGATATATCACCAAAATCTGGTATGTGTTCAAAAACCGAAACTGAAAAAATTCGATCAAATGTTTTATCAGCATGGGGAATACTTGTAGCATCAAATACTTCCAGCTTTGGCGAGATTTGAAATTCAGATGAAAATATCCGAAAATCTTCTAGATAATAATCAGTTAAATCGGAAATTGTGAGTTTGTTAAATTTGTTGGCAGCCAGGTACAAAGCTAATAATTTTGGGCTGGAAATATCTAAAATAGATAAATCCTTGTCTAGCTCTAACATTTCAAGAGTTAAAGGTAACTCCATGACTCTAACGTAATTCATGGGAAGGTGATACCATTCCTCAAAATGCTTGGTTTTTTGAATTGATTTATTAAATACCTGAGGTAAAAGTTGAAAATAAATAAAAGCTTCCAGTTGTTCTTGCCTTTTCCTAGCTAAAGATATTAACTGCTTTTCATCAATTTTTATACAAGGTAATATATTCGTTTGCATTCTCAAAAAGTCCTTAATTTTTATTCAGAAGAGTATTACTGAGCAAGTATGCTCTACATGAAATTGTTTTAGGTAGACTTGGGTAAGGCGGAGCGAAAGATGTTAATTAATTGCCAAAATGTTTTTGGTGCGATCGCGAAAATTGTGATTGAGTAAACTATGGCACCAATCACGATAGAAATTGCCAGTAACATATTTAAGTAAACAACATCACCAAGTAGGTATTTTGTTCCTAAAATAGCAGCGACCATTATCAGTGAACCTACAAAAGGAGCCAAGTATTGGCGTATGTAAGTAGCCAGATCTATATGGATCACTTTACACAATACCCAGACAGGAACAGGTGACATCACATATCCACGAGTTACATAAGATGCTGCCACTGCTACTATTCCCCAACGAACTGCTACAAAAAAACAGATGACATTGGCGACTGCCTGAAGCAGGCTAAGCCTCAAATGCCAGGAAGGTTTACCAACAGCCATCAGGATAGGGCCGTTGTAGTAGAATCCAGCATAGAGAATGCCAGCTAAGGACAAAATTCGGATTACTGGGATACTTGGCAGCCACTGTTTGCCAAACGCAACAATAATTAGCTCCGGTGCCAGAATCGACATACCGATAAATACTGGGAAAACGAACAGGCTAGTAAGCCTAATTGCACTGTAGAATGCTTGTCGCATCTTTTCCGGTTCTTGTTGCAAGCGTGAAAAGACGGGCATTGCTATCTTCTGAAGGACTGAAATCATCAATTGGGAAACTATTGTCAAAATTCTATAGGCAACAGCGTAGTAACCCAATGCAACGGAACCAAGGAAGTAGCCAATTAGAAAATTATCAGAGTATAAGCTAAAGAAATTGAGTAGGTTAATTCCTAAAACATTAATTCCGTAGGCAAACAATTCTTTGAAATGTTTTGCAGAAACCTTTAATCCTGGTCGCCAATCACTAACCCACCATAGAGCAAAAACTTGGGTAAGATTGCTGGATAACTGCTGACCAACAAGGCTCCAAACTCCAAAGCCAAGAAATGCCATGACTACACCGATAGCACCGCTAACTATGACTGCGATTAACGAACGCTTAGCCAAAGCTTTAAAGGCTAGATTGCGCTGAAGAATTGCCTGCTGTACACTGCTTAAACCACCAAACACGAAGTTGAAAGATAGCAAGCGGAGAATTGGTGTCAACTGCGGCTCTTTGAATAAGTTGGCAACAAAACCAGCACAAGCAACAGTCAGTGTAGCTAGTAGTGTACTTGTTGCCAGATTCGTCCAAAAAGCAGTATCCAGATGCTCTGACTCCAACTCTTTGCGTTGAATAATTGCTGTACCAAGTCCTTGGTCAAGGAAAACTTGTACAAAAGCTATGAATACGCCAGCTAATGCAATTAGACCAAAAGTTTCTGGCCCCAACAAACGTGCCAGAATAAAGAAAACACCAAATGAAATTGCTTGGCGTCCCCAACTTTCGACAGCAGACCAAATGACTCCTTTGACTGCCTTTTGTCGTAAATTTGCTGACTCTTGAGGTGGTTCCATCACAGGAATTCTAGATTACAATGATTAATAGTATTCAACGCTGAGATTTCAAATTGAGAGTCGCTACAAGCTATTGTTAATAGTGTCAGCTGTCAAAGTCATAATAGATATAAGGCTCTGTGGAAAACATAAATTATTACCCCCAGTTGCTTCCTCCTAATAAAGGGGGAGGAATATTCACGGCAAAAGGGGGGTTAGGAGCTACATTAACGTGGTTAGTTTTCACCACTAGAGTGATAATCCAACCAACCACAAATTACTCAACTCTCCATCCCAGGTAACGTTCACGAATATGAAATGGAGTACTAAAAGAACTAGACGTCAAAAGTTGCTTGAAAGCCAACCAAATAAAAGGTGGAATCGTTTTTGTATAACGATTCCAAAGGCGGCGGGGTTCTTGAAACCATCGATACAACCATTCAAAACCTAAATCTCTCACCAGGCGGGGTGCTCTTTTATGAATCCCTGCGTAAACCGGGAATACTCCACCCAAGCCAATCATTACTGCTTGAATTTTGCCATGATGCTGAGCCATCCACTTTTCTTGTTTTGGACACCCTAGGGAAACAAACACTATACCAGCACCACTGGAGTTAATTTTTTGGGAAAGAGCTTCATCTTCTGTTGCTGTTAAGGGGCGAAACGGTAGGGGTTCCATCGCCGCAATTTTCAAGCGCGGAAATTCTTGCTCCAGCCTTGTTCGCATGCGAGACAGAATTTCTGTTTGAGAACCCACAAAAAAAACGCTTATATCTAGTGTTTGAGCCAACTCACACAATGCTGATAAGATATCCATCCCTGCGACGCGATCTTGGTATCGCGCCCCTAAAAGCCTCATCATCCAAACTAGAGGCATACCATCAGGAGTGACTAAGTCAGCACTTCGCAACACACAAGCAAACTCTGGATTCCAATAAGCCTCCATAAGCATATGCACGTTGGCTACACATACAGTCTTACTCTCGTGCGCGATCGCCCACCTCAGTATTGTTTGTATTTGTTCTTTAAAACGTAAAGCAGTAATTGGAAACTCTAGCACTTTCTGAGTAGGTAGAAAAGCTCTTCCTACCATAAGTCACTCCTTGTGTCACAGATAAAATCAAAAAACTACTGAACCATTGCCCACCGAATAAAAAACTTCAGGTCATGTCAAGATTGACTTGCATTCAAGGCTAGGATATGGTCGGTAGTTAACACATGGAGATGCAATCGTTAATGACAGCAAATAAATACTTCCCTGGTGATGATTTAATCATGTTGACCTGTATCTGACTTTACACCAGATTCGTATCTTGTCAGTAGCTTTTTAGTAAACTTCATACTTTCTTTACATTTACTTTATATTTAATTTATATTTTTTTCAAAAAAAGTTTATGGTGATTACATAGAGTAAAAACTTCTTCTTGAAGTAAAACCAATTACTAAAAAAACAAATCAACCAGATAGCAAAATTGTCCGGTCGTTGTGTAGATATTGATGAAAAATTTATTTAAATCGATAATCCTCTATTTATAAGCAAAACTAAGCAAAACCTAGATTTTTTGATTACTACCCATGTGCTAGTGAAACAACTGTCACTTAGTAACAGGAAATCAATCATCTTGTTTCTTATCATTCAGAGAAAAGCCCAAAAAAATCGGGGGAAGTTCAATTCTACTTCCCCCGTTCCTTCTTTTATTTGTTGGTATTCTCCATTACGCGTCCTCAACTTCTGTCTCAGCATCTGCTGTTGTTTCTTGATTTGTCGCTTTCTTGCGGAGCCACCTTTGCCTTTATCATTTCTACCTTGTCGGCGGGGGGATTCCCATCTTTTCAATCGCATAATAAATTTCCTGGATTCTGGTTAAAACTAAATCTACTCTGAAATTTGGAGTAATAGTATTAATTATAGTAATTCAATCCGATCTCAATCGTCAAATATGGCGATCAACTTTTCAACTTTTGCAAAACAGTAACAACTGTCACTTAAGCTTAAATTGGCTGTGGCAATTTCAATTCTTGTGTTTGTTGTATTAGTATAAATACGTATTATAAAATTATTAGGTATCAAAATTTACTTAGCAATAATTTGGAACAATAGGTACCTTATAGACCAATACAGTTTAGTTAAGGTTTTTTAGTAAGAATCCCGGCGTTGGTTGGGTAGGATAATTTCCGGGTCTGCAGAGACGCGAAATTTCTCATCTCTACAAAGG
>JANZYY010000374.1:286-5551 GCA_026419705.1 Fischerella sp. | reverse complement strand
TGTTCTTGGTTGGTAGTGAGTACTTAAGTACTCACTACGAACTATGTGTAGTTCTATTTTTAAGAATTGGTATAATTTTTGGTTTTTGAAAATATACGTAGGATATATTAGCCTTTGGCGTCACGCACCAAAAACTTAGAATGGTGCATGACGCTACCCAATCGCACACCGCAGAAAAAGGCAAAATAAATAGCTATTACACAAACACCTAACTCATAAATTCCTGGTTGGAACCAAAGATGATATCAATCTGCCGAAGAAGTGCCAAAACGGTATCCTTTACCATAGACACTATGAATTAGAGGAGTTTCACCAGTTAACTCAATTTTGCGTCGCAGCAAACGCATTAAAGCGGCGATGACATTACTACTAGGTTGTTCATCATCTTGCCATAGATGTTGCATAATCTGAGCATGAGTCAGCAACTTGCCAGTATTTTCCATTAAGTATTGCAGCAACTGGCTCTCTTTTTCAGATAGTTCAATGATCCGTCCTTGTCGATATGCTACTTGGTTTTCCGGATCGAGTTCTAGATCTGCTACCGTCAAGCGACCTGTAGGTGTACCAGGCGTTTCTCGGCCGGAACGTCGCAACAAAGCCCGGACTCTTGCCAATAGCTCCCGCAATTCAAAGGGTTTAACTAAATAGTCATCCGCACCAGCATCCAAACCTTCGACTCGGTCATCGAGAGTATCTTTGGCGGTGAGAAACAGTACTGGGGTGGGAACACCTTGACAGCGCAATTCCTGACAAATCTCCAGTCCCGTTTTTCCAGGAAGCATCCAATCTAAAATCAGTAAATCGTAATTGCCTGTTCGTGCCAACTGGCTACCGCTTATACCATCATAAGCAGCATCAACACTGTATCCCTCCCGAGTTAACACCCGACTCAACGGGTCAGTCAACTCAGTTTCATCGTCAACAACCAAAATTCGCATGGTCGGCCATCAGTCTTTAGCTATCAGCTTTCTTGTATTATTATCATGCTGACCGGTGACGCTATCCATGCTTACTGTTGCACTGCCAAAAGGTGAACTTCTCAAACATAGCATCAAACTTCTACAAACCGTAGGGTTAGATTTTAGTGCTTTTTTAGACTCTGGTAATCGGCAACTGCAAATTACCGATACTAATGAAAAAGCAAAAGGACTACTAGTAAGGGCGCAAGACGTGCCAGTTTACGTAGAGTATGGTCAGGCACAACTGGGTATTGTTGGTTACGATGTACTACGGGAAAAAAAGCCGCAAGTCGCACAATTAGTTGATTTACGGTTTGGCTATTGTCGAATGTCGGTAGCGGTAAAACAATCAAGTCCTTACCGATCGCCCTTAGATTTACCAGCACATAGTAGAGTCGCCTCCAAGTACGTAAATTGTGCGCGTGAATACTTCCACGGTCTGGATTTACCCGTAGAAATCATACCACTGTACGGTTCTGTGGAATTAGGACCAATTACAGGCATGTCTGAGGCAATTGTAGATTTGGTTTCTACAGGGCGGACACTGCGCGAGAATGGTTTAATGGAAATTGCAGTCCTGTATGAGAGTACAGCGCGGTTGANTGCTCATCCTTTGAGTTACCGCCTAAATACAGGTAATCTCAGCGATTTGATTAACAAATTGCGCGAAGCGACATTGGCGGAGGTATAATACTACATTCCTTTGTACCTTGGTGCCTTTGTGGTTAATAGTTGTGAACCACCAAGACACAAAGACACTAAGTAAAGCTTTGTATAAGGCGGAAGCTGCAACGAATGGTTGATTTACTCCTGTGATTGAATAAACATCTAATCTTTGTGCCTTAGTGTCTTAGTGGTTAATATCAGAATATTTTTTACCAACCAAGACACCAAGTAAAATGGGATGTTGCTGCGTCAAACACTCTTGTCAATTATTCTCCATAGTGTCCGCCAGTCACCTTACCTCGGAAGACTATGTACTGATAGATGTTGTAGAACAACATCACAGGGATGAGCGCACCGATGAGAATAATCATGAATACCAGCGCACTGGGATCGGCGGCGGCTTCATAAATAGTGATTTGAGTAGGAATGATGTAAGGAAAAACAACCATTGCCAACCCAATAAAGGTGAGCAAGAACAGTAGAATTGTCCAGATAAAAGGCGCTCTTTCTTCTTTGCGAAACAGACTTCTCAGCAGTAGTGAAATCAACCAGACACCCAGCAAGGGAATCACGGCGAAGATATAAACCAAGGGAGGATTCAACAAACGCTCTCTGGCATACTCATAGAATATGGGAGTGCCAATTGTAATCAAAATGGCCCCGATTAGTGTTGTTACAGCCGCAATTTTGGCTGTTTTATAGTGGGTTTCCTGTAATTCGCCTGTAGTTTTCCAAACTAAGTAAGTGGAACCAATCAGGACGTAACCTTGAATCAGTGTCAAAGCCACTAATACAGTCTGCCAGCTCAACCAATCCCAGGTCGTACCGATAAAGTGACCTGCTTCGTCTACCTGAATTCCTTTCAGCACGCCGCCAAGGGCAAAGCCTTGACCTAATGCTGCTAGAAAACTTCCTGCACCAAAGGCGAAGTTCCAAAATAATTTGCGTTTGGCTTGTTCGCGAAACTCAAATGCAACAGCACGAAAGATCAATCCAAATACCATTAAGATGATTGGGATGTATAAGGCGTTGAGGATTGTGCTATAGGCGAGGGGAAATGCTCCAAACAAACCACCGCCCATGAGAACTAGCCAAGTTTCGTTCGCATCCCAAACGTTACTCAAGCTGGTCATCAAAATGCTACGGCGCTCTTCGGTGGAAGCTGTTAGGGATAAGATTCCTACTCCTAAGTCAAACCCATCCAGCATGACATAGAGAAATAAGAAAAGGGCTAAAATGCCAAACCATACCTGCGGTAGGAAATAACTTAGCGTCTCCATACAACCTCCTATTGTCGTGCTTCTACGGGACGCTCATCGGGAACAAATTCACCAGGAGTGGTATCTACAGGGGGTTTGGTTTCCACAGCCGGTATGGGTAAGTCTAGCCTTGGACCTCTGCGGATAATGCGGCTACCAAAGTACAAGTAACCAAGAAATAAAATGCTGTAAGTTATGGCAAAGCCAGTCAAAGATACCAGCACATTGGTAGCAGGTATATGGGAAGCTGAATCGGCTGTGCGGAGCAGACCATAGACTGTCCACGGCTGACGTCCTACACAGCGCACAATCCAACCCGAATCTACTGCAATATATCCCAAGGGAGCCGCAAACATCCAAGCGCGCAATAACCAACGCTGTTGGACGATATTTTCTGGGGAGAGTTTTCCACGTAGCCACTGTAGGGTACTCCACAGCATTAATCCTGCCAGTAAGAAGCCAATACCCACCATGATACGGAAACAATAGTAGATCAGACCGACTAAATGAGGGCGATCTTCTGGTTTCCACTCTTTTAATCCACGCACTGGTGCAGATAGCTGTTGTTTGAGTTCTAAAAGGTATCCTAATGCATTGGGGATGGCAATTTCCCAGTCATTCTTTTCTGCCTTTTCGTTGGGCAATGCCAAAATACTCCAGTTGGCAGATTGACCAGCCGGGATTGTGTCCCACTGAGCTTCCATTGCTGCCAGTTTTGATGGTTGATAGTAATATACTTGTTCGGCACTCAAATGCCCAATATATATCTGCAATGGTGCGACAGCGATCGCCGCTGCTAAGGCAATCTTAAAGGCTTTGGCGAAGAAGGCTGGCTGACGATTGTTGAGAATGTACCAAGCACTGATTCCACCAATGACAAACAGTGATGTCTCTAGTGTGGCAATAAACATATGCGACACGCTGACCGCCATGAACGGATTGAAAATCGCTTGAAAATAATCGTGAACGACAAACTTTCCATTTACCATTTCTCCACCTGTTGGTGTTTGCATCCAAGAACTTGCTGTCAAAATCCATAAAGTTGATAAATTGGCACCGACGGCAACCAGAATGGTAGAAACAAAGTGAATAATAGGATTAACTCGCTCCCAGCCAAATACCATAATTCCTAAAAAAGCAGCTTCTAGCATAAATGCCCAGGAAGCCTCAAAGCCAATCACACTGCCAAAAAAATTACCAACAGCTTCGGAGAATGGTGCCCAGTTTGTGCCAAACTGAAATTCCATTGGGATACCTGTAGCCACACCAACGCCGAAATTAAGCAGATAGAGTTTTGACCAAAAGCGGGCATGATAGTAGTAGTCTGGATTGCGGGTCTTTAGCCATATTCCCTCAACAATGGCTATATAAATTGCCATACCTGTACTCAACACAGGCCAAAACATATGAAAGATAGCCGTCAGCGCAAACTGCATGCGCGATAGCACCACGGTGTCAGACAAAAATTCCATAAATATTTTCCTTTCCTGGTTGAACAACTTATGTTTATGTGTCAGGATCTTTACCCACTACATAAGCAGTGAATACTCTTGAACGTGACAAATCTTTACAAATTTTTAATGTATGACTTGATGTCGTGAAAGTGAGGGGAAGCGATCGCAGATTTTGGATTTATATCATGTTCGTTTGAACATTTTCTCCCTTGGTAAAGGAAGTTAGGATCGATAGGTATTATCAAAGATTATGTAAATCCCCTCAACCTCTCTGAATCATTTTTATCAAATATTTCGAGAAATGGTATAAGTCAATACAGTTGGTGCTAGTGCTCTTTGTGTCTGAGTGTCTTAGTGGTTTAAAGCTGATCTTTTTCACCACAAAGGCACCAAGACACCAAGGCAAATTAATCATTTCCAGATTCGCATCTAAAAGGGGTAGAACAAGACCTTAACTGAAACGTACTGTGGTATGGGTTCCATGTTTTTAAGCATGAGTTTCCTTGTTAAGAGTTCCCTCTGAATACCAATTACCAAATTACTAATTACCAATTGGACACCTGTAAGATCCTGATTTTGCTGTTTGCTAAGTCTTGGCTAAAATTCGATTTTATAAAGATTTTCTAGCTTTTTTTGTATTTTTCTTCCTAAAGTGCATAATTTTTTTATTGCTACCAATTGGCAATACAGAAGCAAGGCTTTCATGCTGAACTCTAAGCATACCAATTGCTAGGTGTAGCATCATTTTTGTATGGTTTTACATCATCAAATTTTATCAAAGCTGAAATTCTAAATATGGCTAAAATCACTATTAACGGTATATCCCTCGATCCAGAAGCCCAAGCGAGCGTGATGAACGCTATTGGTCTTATTAGTCCCGACAGTTCCCAGTCAAATTATATTCTTGTGCAAACGACTCAACCGCTC
>JANZYY010000374.1:0-277 GCA_026419705.1 Fischerella sp. | reverse complement strand
AACCGAGACCAGAAAAATCAGCTAGCAGCTTTAGGAGCTGAAATCTTAGAGTTCGTACCAGAAAATACTTATATCTGTCGCTATGAACCCACTAATCTCAATCCTATTCGGAATCTGCCGTTCGTCGAATGGGCAAATGTTTATTTAGAAGGTTTCAAAATCGCACCTCAACTACGTACTGCTACACCGACTGGAAACACAACAAATTTACTAACTCTTGGCAGTGTGGACAAAATTGCCCAACAGCCAAAACAAGTAACAGTAGTATTTCATAATA
>JANZYY010000373.1 GCA_026419705.1 Fischerella sp. | reverse complement strand
AACAACCTTGATTCTAGAGGATTTTATCACTTCAAATATTTTTTGCAACACAACCGTTTCTCTATAATGGCTTTCTCAACCTGTACTTCTGTTCCTATTATTTTCAAGCTGACAGGTTTGTTATAAGTGGCAGACAGATCGCGCAATACTCTAGCAAGACCACATGAGTTCATCCCGCAGCTGAGAGAGCATTTGACGCTCTTGTCGAATTGTTCGATTCGAGCGTCCACGAAACATGGCAACATCATCTACTGCTTCTTTAATCTGGGCTACTTCTTCCAAGATTTCCTGCAGCGAGGAGTGTAGGGCTCGATAGCGATCCATTTCTAGAACATCAAACTCTGTCAAGGAGAATTGAGAAGCTGATAACTGAAGACCAGATGCAGAAGGACTATCTGCAGAGTCAAACAAATGATGAGAGGATTGATTCAACAGCCTGAATTCCTGGTTATCCTTCCCTAGCATCGCCTTCTTTGTGTGGTCGATGGATTCTGATGCGACCAACATGGTGTTTGATAAGTTTTGTATCTGCTCGATGACTCCTTGAAAGCGATCCAAACGACGGAGTAACTATTCAATTGCTTGGTGAATTTGTTCATTCTCAAGAGCAAACATATTGCAGTTAATTGTTAATTCGCCCAAGAGATTATTCATCCGATCTAACCGACCCAGATCAACTCGAACTGAAATATTGGAAGTACTATTGGAAAGTTGTTCCTGAGGCTGTTTGCAAATCTGAAATTCCTGCTTGGGAATGAGTTCTATTGAAGAAGGTTCTGTCGTCTGCGAGACCGCAATAGCGTTGCGAGGAGTAGAGCTAGCAAGATTTAGCTTGGGTAAAGATACCAGTTCTTCTGTTGCTTCAGTTCCGGAGATAATGTTAGTTGCCGATTCCAGTTCGTTGACGGTTGGGGTTACTTCTTCTATATCAGTCTCAAACAGAAAAACTGGGTTGTTATCCCCTGCTTCTATAGATGTATTCGCTTTCTTCCCGCTCAACAACTCTTCTAAGGAAAAGGAGGGATCTTCTTCTGAGTGTTTAACAGTAGTTTCTGAGTTTAGGGAAGCGATCGCTGGGTTGAATATATCTATCAGTGCTTCATCGATGACGGCGGTTTCTGCCAAAGTCATCAGTTCTGCCGAGGGGCTACCTCCTTGGGTGCGATCGCCGGCAAGAACAGCCTCTCTGCTTGAGGTAAAATCAGCAAGTGCCAATTGGGTGATGTGCAGTGCTCGATCGGGGTGAGCTTCTAGGGCGGTTAAAGTCGTTTCTGCGATCGCTTTAAATCCTGGTAGTTCTATAAACTCGGCAAATTTAGCAAAAAGTTCTGTTTGTGTGTGTGTAATTCTTCAGCAAATCTCATGGTTTTGGAGATTAGCACTGTCTTACACTTCATTGCAGTACTTTGGCGACTGCGATTAGTTTCTCAAAAGAAACCGACACATTCGTTGCTGAGGTTGCCGTGTTTTGGGCGATGGTAGCAATTTCTGCCATCGTTTGGGTGACAATCTGAGAGTTTTGAGCTTGCTCAACCGTTGCTTGGGCGATCGCTTGCACCACTTCCTGAATCTGAGCATTAGCTGTAACGATTTGGTTTAACCCCAAGCGGGTTTCATCCACCAATTTGCTTCCAGACAGCTGTAATCGAGCGACTCGCCAAGGTGTAAGCGATACCCCCAACGGTTGCGATCGGAATCACACCGATCGCGACTGCCAAAATTGTGACTTTTCTTGGCAAATTCTTTGGCATGTTCAATATTTGTAGGCTCAATTTCTTCCACCAACTCACTTTACCCCATTGGCGAAAAAGCTGTTGGGTTTTAAATGAGTTTCTACTGGTCTTTGCATTTTGGGAGTTAGGCAACAAGGGCCTAACAGGATTCTGAGTCATGGAATTTACCTCATAAAAACTGAGCAGTTGGCTGCGGTCATCTCAAGCCTGGGAAAGGCAGGACAATTATTTATAACTTCTGAAGCTTATGACTGGGATATCGCAGCTACAATGGCTTCATCATCCAAAACAGCTAACCGCTTATCATTGGGTTTCAACTGGTATCCGCGCATAAACAGGATCAACTCAGGGGTAGTGATATCGGACGACGGAGATTGAAGCAGATCCGGATCGCACCACTCCACCATTTCTGCTTGGTTTATCACTAGCCCGATTGTCTGCTTCTCAGCATTGTTGTCTGGCGTACTTATAGAGATAGAGCGACCACGCAGTACAATTGCGGTATAGGTTGCACACATACCTTGTTGATGCCAAGGAGTCAACCCGAGCAAGTGAGCCAGATCAACCATCCAGAGAACCTCACCCCGCCAGTTATAAGCCCCCATTACCCACGCAGGAAGTTGAGGAATTGGTGTAACCCGATCGATAGGAATTGTCAGCACCTCAGCGATCTGAGAAATTGACAGCTTTGTTGCCACAGGCGTAACTAGTATCTAGCGTGCAAGGTGACAAAGTCGGGATAAAAGGTGGGACAAGTGCTTTTCAATGGTTGTATTGCAAAAAACTGGCGAGACTGAGGTAAAAGTCTCATTTCTACCAAAAGCCAAGCTTCTTTTTAAAGAAGAGACAGTACCCCAACAGACCTAGGCGTGAAAAAGAATGTAGAGGTCGTAAATTTACCTTCTGGTACGAGGATTTGGGGTAAAGCATAACTAATTTCCCCAGGTATCTAATTCTTTCTGAGGAAAGCAAAGCTGATTGCAAACATTTGAGATTATCGATTACTGACGCACCACCACTAATGTCCCGATATCAGCCCAATTGAAAAGCTTGCGAGCTTCTTGTACTCGTAAATTCACGCAACCGTGGCTAACTGGTGTACCAAAATTGTTATGCCAAAAAGCCCCATGAATGGCGTAACCTTCGAAAAAATACATAGCATAAGGAACATTAGGAATATCGTAACCCGGACCTTGCATTCGGGTAGAGCGGAACTTAGAGCCAATCAAAAATTTACCCTTTTTTGTAGGAGTAGAGCGTTTTCCTGTGGAAACTTGCATTGAATAGACAAGTTTGTTACCTTCCCATGCGTATAATCGCTGTTTGGTTAAATTAATTTCTATTTTCCGAGGAGGTCGTAATTCTTTCCAGATATCAAGCTCAGATTTATGGGCAGAACTGCTATCGAATAAGCGATAGGAAACATGAGAAATAGGTGTTTTTGAATTTGAATAAGTAAAATACGCCCCTGACACAACGCCTGTAGATGCAAATACAGTTACCAACCAAGCGATCCAACCGCTACGAATCAAGTTTCCCATTTCGTATTACTTTTTACTTTTTGGAAGATGCTCAGCCTATGCGTGTCTAATAGCACTGTTTACTAGTTAAGTTACTAGTTAAGACAGTTATAAATCTTTAAAATGGCACTTTTTATGGTAAGGTTTTACCTTTATTTGATTTCTTGCTGCAACTAACGCGATCTTTACTGATTTTATCTTATCGTCCTGGTACTGCTTCAGTTATGCTTCGTTTCAGGTCAGTAGGCTGTGACTTATGAAGCACCTCTGGGTCGCTCAAAAATAAAAAGCTGAGTTTTGTCACTTTCCAGTCACATTTGTTTTTGACCCTAAGGATAGGGACATTAATTAATACTCCCTCTTACCACTAATTCACCACGCAAACTCTCACGGGCTAAGGTTCAAGGGTAGAGAAGAAAAGCTTCCACAATTTACCCCTTGACCTTTCCCTTTTTTCGATTTACACCTCAATTTTCAATACAGTTTGGTTAGCAATGTTAAATTTTTTGGAGATCCCCCCAATCCTCTTTGGCAAGTAGAGATGCGAAATTATCCTGCCGGAAAGCCTGCGAAGTATGCGTTTGGTCAATGTTGTCTATTTGTGGCATTCTTTTTTTTGAAAATGGTATCAGCTACACTCAATAGATTTAAATAGATTTAAAAATCGTGTTGCATTCAGTAAAGAAATAAAACCGTTCTTAACAGCAATGTTGAGATTTTGATGCAAAAAAACAAACATCAATCAACTATAAAGCTAATATATATCTAGACTGGATCAAGCTGGCGCTCAAGCTCTTACTAGCAGTCTTTACTAAAAAATTGCCATATGTTTATTGCTTATATGGTTTATAATAAATATTGTGCAGTTATATAAATTACACGAAAAAAAGAATTATACCATTAAATAAGCGTAGATGCACTGATAATGATATTTATATAGGCACATTGTCGCTATTGATGTGAATATCGATGTACACCAGTGAATCAACCAAGTATCCCCCCACAACGGACATCGGTCAAAGAAGTCGTATTTTAATCGTTGAAGATGAAGATCTCATCCGGGAAATGCTAGTTCTAGCATTGGAAGAGGAAGGTTACGGGGTAGTAACAGCGACAGATGGACGTGCAGCTGTAGAACAATTAAAAAGTTTCGAATCAAATTCAGGAGAACCTACTTTTGATTTAGTAATTCTAGATTTGATGCTGCCTCAAATAAATGGTTTAGATATATGTCGCTTGCTTCGCTATCAAGGTAATCCAGTACCAATTTTGATGTTAAGTGCTAAGGGTAGCGAAACAGACCGTGTATTGGGATTGGAAGTAGGAGCGGATGACTATCTGACCAAACCTTTTAGTATGCGGGAATTAGTAGCTAGGTGTCGTGCTTTGCTCCGGCGCCAACGCTTGAGCTGTTTACCTCAGATACCAGCATTACAGTACAAAGATATTACTTTATATCCGCAAGAGTGTCGCGTACTCGTTCGAGGTCAAGAGGTGAGTTTATCCCCAAAGGAATTCCGTCTTTTAGAATTATTCATGAGTTATGCCCGCAGGGTATGGTCCCGGGAGCAATTGCTCGACCAGGTTTGGGGACCTGATTTCGTTGGGGATAGTAAAACTGTAGACGTTCACATCCGTTGGTTACGGGAAAAATTAGAACAAGATCCCAGTCGTCCAGAATATATAGTAACTGTACGCGGTTTTGGTTATAGATTTGGATAGTTGTTAGTTATCATTTTTGCGACAGCAACTAACAACTTCTTGTGATGTTAGTACAGAGCTTTCTTTTAGGTTTAGCTGTAGGACTAGGATTTTGGATTTGTCAGCTAGTGCGACTGCGTCGCATTGTTGGAACAATACCGCCCTCGTTAAAATCGCAGCCTTCTGATATTGCGCTACCGCTGATTCCGCGCTTGCGCCACGAAATTGCCTCGTTAAGTCAGCAACGACAAGACTTGCTGCAAATTCTACAAAATTACCAACGGCTTTTAGAGTTAGCACCTGTGGGATATTTGCAGGTGGATGAAGAAAATCAACTGCTGTGGTGCAATCAACAGGCACGGGAGATGTTATACTTGCACAAGTGGCAACCAGGACAAGTACGCTTGTTACTGGAGTTAGTGCGGTCTTATGAGCTTGACCAGTTAATAGAACAACCTCGCGATCGCCAGGAGTTTCAGGTGAGTGAGTGGGTATTTCACCCTTCTTGTGAGAGCACCACAGCTATACTAGAAGTCAAGCCTCTAGGATCTGTCTCTTATACACATCT
>JANZYY010000036.1 GCA_026419705.1 Fischerella sp. | reverse complement strand
GTATGAAAGAAGAGCTCAACATCCTCATTCAAGCTCAATACCCTTTAATCTACCTTGTGACCTCCGAGGAAGAGCGGGCTGAGCAGGCAATTTTTACAATCGCCCAATCGTCAAAGCCGCAAAGGCGAGTCTACGTTTGGACAGTAACCCACGGCATCGTAGAGTATGGTCAACCCCGGAATGTCAGCCAGCACAATACAGTTTCACCGGAAGCGGCGATTGATTGGATTATCCGGCACAGAGAACCAGGTATATTTATTCTTAAAGATTTACATCCGTTTATTGATGCGCCTGCGACAACAAGGTCTTTGCGAGATGCGATCGCGAGCTTCAAAGGCACTCAAAAGACTATTATTTTGATGTCGCCGATGCAGCAAGTGCCTATAGAACTGGAAAAAGAAGTTGTTGTTCTTGACTTTCCGCTTCCAGATATGGGTGAGTTAAATAAAGTTTTAACTTACCATATCGAGCACAATCGTGGACGAAGGTTGACAACAGAGGCGCGAGAAAAACTTCTCAGAGCAGCTTTAGGATTGACTAGAGACGAGGCTGAGAAAGTATACAGAAAAGCGCAAGTAACGACTGGGCGTTTGACGGAAGAAGAAGTAGATATAGTTTTATCAGAGAAAAAGCAGCTGATACGGCGTAACGGTATATTAGAGTACATCGAAGAAGATGCAACCATTGACGCAGTCGGCGGCTTGGAAGAATTGAAGAAATGGTTGAAACAACGCTCTAACGCTTTTACAGAAAGAGCACGTGAGTATGGTCTACCCCAGCCAAAGGGCATGTTGATATTGGGAGTTCCAGGTTGTGGGAAGTCTTTGATTGCCAAAACCACCTCTCGACTCTGGGGTCTACCACTGCTGCGGTTAGATATGGGACGGGTCTATGATGGCTCGATGGTAGGACGTTCGGAAGCGAATTTGCGCAATGCTCTGAAAACCGCTGAATCTATCTCCCCCGCCATTCTATTTATTGATGAATTGGACAAATCCTTTGCTGGTAGTACGGGTTCTTCTGATTCGGACGGTGGTACTTCTAGCAGGATATTCGGTTCTTTCCTCACCTGGATGCAAGAGAAAAAGTCCCCAGTATTTGTAATGGCAACTGCCAACCGAGTAGAGAGATTACCAGGGGAATTTTTGAGGAAAGGTCGTTTTGACGAAATTTTCTTTGTGGATCTGCCGACACCAGAAGAAAGGCAAGATATATTCAAGATCCACTTGCGCAAACGCCGTGAAGATATCTCTAGGTTTGACCTCGAACAACTATCTAAGATGTCAGAAGGCTTCTCTGGGGCTGAAATTGAACAAGCGATCGTGGCGGCGATGTACGAAGCTTTCGCCCAAGATCGAGAGTTCACCCAGTTAGATATTATTGCTGCGATTAAAGCGACATTACCGCTGTCTCGGACGATGCAAGAACAGGTAACAGCTTTGAGAGACTGGGCTAGACAGCGTGCGCGACCCGCCGCAGCCTCCGTTGCTGAATATCAGCGAATGGAGTTTTAAAAGCTTTCCCTTGTCAAGACAGGGGGGGAAAGGCTAGCAGCAGATGCTAGCAGTTACAAAAAAAACCGCGTTCGGCTAAACGCGGCTTCTGTAAAAACCAAACCGTTGTCCTTTTTCTCTATTCTCTTTGGAGGAAACCCAAATGTCTCATTTTAGCACTCTGCGTACCAAAATTACCGACGCTGAAATCCTCAAGCAATCCTTGCGCGACCTCGGTATCACCGTCAAGACCGATGCTGATGTTCGTGGTTACAATGGCCAGCGTGTTCGTTCTGACATTGTAGCAGTATTGGAAGGCGAATATGACCTCGGTTGGTCCCGCAATAGCGATGGTTCTTTTGACCTGATCGCAGACCTGTGGGGCGTTGCTAAGAAGCACAACCAAACCGAGCTGATCAACTCCATCAACCAGAAGTATGCTGTTAACAAGACCCTGGCTGAAGTAAAACAGCGCGGTTTGCAAAATGCCAACGTTAAGTTGGTATTGCAATAATTATTTCTCTGCGCGTTCCCAAAGCTGCACGGGTTAACCAAGTTAATAGCGGTTAGCCCGCTTTTTTCCGGACTAGATTTATTGCCAGTCCTTATTTATTTACAGCTACTTTTTGTTTGGGCAAGCAGAAATCTCGCTTGCCCATTTTAAATTTAACATTTTTTAATGGCAACTTTAGTTTTTTTGATTCAAAACCCAGTTTCCAGAATATTACCGGGTTTATAAATTTCGTTCAAGCCTTGGCTACAGGGAACTGGACTTCTGTAACATAAGACTCGTTATCCTGCTGATTGCCATTAATGGCTTCAATCCAAGATATTAAGGCAGCATAGGCTTGGTTGCTCGTGTTATAACTGCCGTGATGGACTTCTTGCCTTACTACAATTCAGGTGGCCAGTTAGGAATGTGTGTTAGTTCTAGCTTGATACCATCTGGGTCTAAAAAGTACAAAGCATAGTAACTAGGCAAATAATCGTATTCAGCAGGTGGATCTAAAATTTCTACCCCATGTTCTATTAACAGTTGATGCAACTTATCCACCTGTTCTCGACTGTCTGCACTGAAAGCAAGGTGATGCAATCCCGGAGAATAGCGATCGCACTTTTGATTCGCTGACTCTGCATTCGATGGAGAAATAGTGATTACACCATTAGGACTTGCCCAGAGTATTAACTGTGGTGTTTTTTCTCCTTGTTCGTAACCCAGAAATTCTAAAAGCGTGTTGTAAAATGCTTCTGAGCGCTCTAAATCGGAAACAGTCAGGGCTACGTGATTGATAGCTCCAAGTTTCATTGTTGCTTGTTGCCTCATGCTTGTGATTATTTCGAGTAAACACTCTCCCCTAAGAGCAGAGTCAGCCAATTCTGGATTTTTGATTTACGATTTTGGATTGACCCGATCTATCAGAAAGTTTAGCAGATTAATGAAAATCAATTTATTTCGTCTAGAAGAATGCCTTAACTAAAATACTTAATCGAAAATCTAAATTCGTGTGGCATGGCTAATGAGCAAATCAATCATTTACGTGAGATGCTGGTTGATTGATTAGTTATTTTTTTCAATGTCTGCTGTTGATTCTGTATCTGTTACTGTTCCTGCTACAACTGCGAATTTAGGCCCGGGGTTTGATTGTCTCGGTGCAGCTTTAACTCTGTACAACGAGTTCAAGTTCACGACTCACACTCAGGGAAAGGTGATAATTACCGTCACGGGTGCGGAAGCTGAAAGAGTTCAAACTGATGAGAGTAATATGCTCTACCAGGCGTTTGTAAAGTTATATGAATATCTGGGGCAAACTCCGCCACCCGTGCAAATTGAGATCAACTTAGGTGTACCACTAGCAAGGGGTTTGGGTAGTTCGGCGACAGCAATTGTCGGTGGTTTAGTTGGTGCTAATCTGTTGGCGGGTGAACCTCTGAGTCTGTCGCAGGTGATGGAGTTGGCGATCGCAATGGAAGGACACCCAGATAATGTTGTCCCAGCTTTGGTAGGGGGTTGTCGTCTGGCTGCTACTAGTAATGCAGCTTGGGAAATTTGTGAAGTTCCTTGGTGTGAAGATATTGTACCAATAGTGGCAATTCCTGATTTTGAGCTTTCTACAAAAGAAGCGCGGCAGGTACTGCCAAAAGAGGTGAGTCGTGCAGATGCGATTTTTAATGCGGCGCATCTGGGTTTGTTGTTGCGTGGTTTGGAGACTGGTAGAGGAGATTGGTTAAGAGCCGCTTTACAAGATAAGTTACATCAGCCTTATCGGAAAGCATTGATTAAAGGATACGATGCTGTGAATGCAGCTGCTGTTGCTGCTGGTGCTTACGGCATGGTGATTAGTGGCGCAGGCCCAACCCTATTGGCTTTAACCGATATAGCCCATTCTGAAGCTGTAGCGATAGCAATGACAACAGCTTGGCAATCTCAAGGAATTTCACCTGTAGTGCGATCGCTTAAAGTTGACAATCAAGGAGCAAGAAGCTTTGTTTAGTCATTGGTCATTGGTTATTAGTTAGTGGTTGGTAGTTGGTTGGAATAACTAACAAACAACAAATAACAAACAACAAACAACAAAGCACAAATGACAATAGAGCAAATTCAAACTGAAATTATAGCGCTCCGCTCTCAAATTGAGGTTCTGCGCCAAGAACGTGACTCTATTAGCATCAACATCACGCCTCCAGAGAGCGATTCACCCCAAGCCATCGCTGAAGCTTACCGTCGCCATGCTAGGGAAAATGCCCTATTGTTTGCAGAATTGAAGGGCATAGATGATGCGATCGCTGCGCTGGAAGATCTATTGGCGCAAAAACAAGACCAGTTGCAGCATTGGCAAGCACAAGCAAAACAACTTTCTCTACAAGAGCAACTAGAAGAGGCGAAAAAAGTTGCCCAGGTTCACGCAGAGCGCATCAATCAACTGGCTGCGGAAATTGCTGCAGAAATACGCAGTCTCAAGGCTTGTGCCGATGAACTGAGTCCGCTTTACTGGCAGGTATACTACAAACCTTTTATTACCGGGTTCAAAACGATTTCGGTTCCCCATGTTCGTTCCGACCGAGATGTATGGACAATTGTCAACCGTATCGTTTAAAAAATAGTTTGGTGTAAATAGCGATAATTCATCGTTACGAGATGATATTCTCCTTCGAAAAGGAAATATTAAGATTTATAACGGTAGCCGAGGCTACCGTTTTTTATTGACTTAGTAAAACTTTACATCTAGAATAGATTTTGGCGATTATTCATAAGTATTTATTACTAACTATGCTGAATATTTCCACTTCTAGGAAGAAATAGCGTTTACAAAACTATGAATTGCTTAATATAATGCAATAAAAAGCAAAATTGAAAAACGATTATCAGTGATGATTGCCCAAATTCCCTGGTTAACAACCATAATCGTCTTGCCTTTGGTGGCTGCTTTAGCCATTCCCCTAATACCAGATAAAGAAGGCAAAACAGTCCGCTGGTATGGTCTGGGAGTAGCACTAACAGACTTCGCCTTGATGATTTATGCCTTTTGGCATCAGTACGATTTCCAAAGTTCAGCATTCCAACTAGTAGAAAAATATCCCTGGATACCACAGTTGGGCTTGAACTGGTCAGTAGCAGTCGATGGTTTGTCAATGCCACTGGTACTGCTAACAGGCTTAATTAACACCCTGGCAATCTTCGCGGCTTGGAAAGTGACCAACAAGCCGCGTTTATTTTATGGTTTGATGCTGGCGTTGTAAAGCGCTCAAATCGGGGTATTCGTAGCTCAAGATTTACTATTGTTCTTCTTAATGTGGGAAATCGAATTGGTACCAGTTTATCTGTTGATTTCCATCTGGGGAGGACAAAAGCGCCGTTATGCAGCAACTAAATTCATTCTCTGCACCGCCCTGGCTTCGATATTTATCTTGGTAGCAGCTTTTGCCATGGCATTTTCGGGAGACACCATCAGCTTCGAATTGGCGACCCTGGGAATGAAGCAATATCCTCAAGCACTAGAATTACTCGTTTATGCTGGTTTCTTAATCGCCTTTGCTGTGAAGCTGCCAATTTTCCCTCTCCACACTTGGCTACCTGATGCTTACGGTGAAGCTTCTGCAGCCGGTTCGATGATTTTAGCGGGCGTGTTGTTGAAGATGGGTGGTTATGCGCTCATCCGCATCAACATGGAAATGTTGCCGGATGCTCACGTTTATTTTGCCCCAGTCTTAGCAGTTTTGGGTGTAGTCAACATTATCTACGGTGCTTGTTGTGCTTTCGCTCAAACTAATCTCAAGCGTCGCTTAGCTTACTCTTCAATCGCCCACATGGGATTTGTGCTGGTTGGTATCGCTTCCTATACAGAAATTGGTATGAGCGGTGCTGTACTGCAAATGATTTCCCACGGTTTGATTGCTGCTAGTTTGTTCTTCCTCTCTGGTGTCACCTACGAGCGCACCCACACTTTGATGATGGATCAAATGGGTGGTATAGCAAAAGTCATGCCCAGAACCTTTGCTCTGTTTACCGCCGGTGCTATGGCTTCTCTGGCATTACCCGGAATGAGTGGTTTTGTAGGGGAGTTGATGGTATTCCTCGGTATCGCTACTAGTGATGTTTACAGTTCCAGCTTCAAAGTTGTGGTTGTGCTGCTCTCTGCTGTGGGTGTGATTCTCACTCCAATTTATCTACTGTCGATGCTGCGTCAAGTATTCTACGGCGAGCAGAGTACGCAGTTACACCTGGATACAATTGTAGCCGATGTCAAACCCCGCGAATTGTTTATCACCGCTTCCCTATTGCTTCCCATCATCGCTATTGGTTTGTATCCTAAATTGGTCACACAAACTTATGATGTCAAGACTGTAGAAGTTGCTGCTCATGCTCGCCAGTTTCTTCCAATCGTCGCTAAGCAACAACCATCAAGCTTATATTCCAATATTTTTATCGCGCCAACATTAGCTAATTCACAATCTGCAAGTTTGGTTAATATTGCTGAATAAATATTTCACAAGGGCTGGTGCTACTAAACAATTGTAGGAAAATAGAGCGGGGGTGATTTTGCGATCGCCCCCGTAGTCATTTTTATTCTGCAAGAAGTCTACTGCTTCTCGAAGGATTTAAAGAATGTAGAGACGCTTCAAACAGTGTGTCTTTACTGATTCCCATCAGGTGACTATCTAATTTTTAGAATAGAAAGCCAGGCATTAAGGTCAAATTATTTATCTTCTCCTTACTCGACATCAAAATCATATTTATCCAACAGTTTCTTCCCATAAATCACTGCAGCAACAGTAACAATATCTCCCTGAATGCGATAGATGATTCGATAGCTGTACGCCAAATGTTCTCTAATATTATCGTTACCGAACTCTGCTACAATGCGACCGGAAAAAGGAGCTTTACTTAAGTTGACACTTGTGTCAAGTATCTTTTTCACTACTGTCGCAGCATAGGAAGGCGAGTCACGAGCTATATATATGGCAATTGCTTCTACATCCTCTAATGCTTTGGGAGACCATTCTACTTGATAAGCCATTTGTTCAATCGTTCTTCGGCCTCATTTTGCATTCTTGTTCCTTGATGATCGGCTACTTCTAAACCGCGACGGACTTTTTCGATGACATACAAATGATATTGAACATCTTCAATTGAACAATTATCGGGTAACTGCTTCAAAAGAGATTGTATCTTTTGTTTTGTAGAACTCATAATGTAATTTCTAGTAAATTTATATTGCAATACTATTTAGGTGGGCATTACCCACCCTACATGCTGTTAAAAATTCTTGAAGTTAGTGATTGCTTCCTTTATCTTATCTAAAACTTCACCGACAGCGATAGTCCCCAGTTCCCCATTTGCACGAGTGCGGATGCTCAAAGAATTGGTTTCAACTTCTCTGGCTCCGACTACAGCCATCACGGGGATCTTTTCTTTTTCAGCATTGCGAATAAGCTTACCTAGGCGATCGCCACTGGTATCTACTTCCGCACGGATACCCTGCGCTCTCATTTTCGCTGCTACTTCTTTAGCAAAATCCAACTGGACTTCGCTAACTGGTAGTAATCTGACTTGCACAGGCGCCAACCACAACGGGAAATCTCCCGCGTATTCTTCAATTAAGATACCGATAAGTCTTTCCAGGGAACCAAAAGGCGCACGGTGAATCATTACCGGACGTTGGCGAGAACCATCTTCGGCAACATACTCCAAATCAAATCTTTCTGGCAAGTTGTAATCCACCTGCACAGTTCCTAATTGCCACTCTCGTTCTAAGGCGTCCTGGAAGATAAAGTCGAGTTTGGGACCATAAAAAGCTGCTTCCCCAATACCTTCAAAGAAATTCATTCCCAAGTGTTCGACAGCACGCCGAATGGCATTTTCGGCTTTATCCCACACTTCATCGGAACCAATGTACTTATCGCTGTTTGGATCGCGGAAACTAAGTCTGGCTTTAAAGTTTTTCAGTTGCAGTTTGCTGAATACCGACAAAATCAAATCTACAACACTAAGGAATTCGCTCTCTAGCTGTTCTGGTGTTACAAACAGGTGCGAATCGTCAACAGTGAAACCGCGCACCCGCGTTAAACCACCTAATTCCCCGGATTGTTCGTAACGATAGACAGTGCCAAATTCGGCTAACCGCATTGGTAATTCTCTATAGGAGCGCAACTCACTTTTATATATTTGGATGTGGAAGGGACAATTCATTGGCTTGAGGACAAAGCCTATTTCTTGGGCTTGGGCTTGTTCATCTTCTGCCATCATTGGGAACATATCTTCTTTATATTTCTGCCAGTGTCCCGAAGTCTTAAATAAGTCAACTCTGGCAATATGTGGTGTCACCACTGGTAAATAGCCACGCTTGAGCTGTTCTTGCTTGAGAAAATCTTCTAAAAGACTCCGTAGGAGGGTACCTTTGGGTGTCCACAGTGGCAATCCCGGCCCTACTAAGTCAGAAAATATAAATAACCCCAGTTCTTTACCTAGTTTACGGTGATCGCGCCGTAGCGCTTCTTCTTTGCGCCGCTTGTACTCTGCTAATTGTTCTGGGTTCTCCCAAGCAGTACCGTAGATACGCTGTAATTGTGCTTTAGTTTCATCCCCACGCCAATAGGCACCAGCAACACTTTCTAGTTCAATCGCTTTTGCGTTTAACTCGCCGGTATTTTCTAGATGCGGACCGGCACACAAATCCCACCATTCATTTCCTAAATGGTAGATTGTAATTGGTTCCTCTTTGATATCTGCCAGGATTTCTAACTTATAAGGTTCGTTAATTTCCCTAATCCGGCGCTCTGCTTCGGCACGGCTGACTTCTTCCCGAATCACAGGCAATTTACGATTGATAATCTTATCCATCTCTTTCTTGATGGCTTTGAGATCCTTTTCAGTAAATGGCTCTGGATTATCAAAATCATAGTAGAAGCCATTTTCAATCCACGGACCGATTGTGACTTGCGCCTTGGGAAACAGCTTTTGCACGGCCATCGCCATTACGTGGGATGTAGTGTGGCGGATTTTTTTGAGCTTTTCAGATTCACTTGTACGGGGCAAATAAATTTTTTTTTCAGGTTGTTCTGGTTGATGAAGATTTTCAGAAGGCGACATTAGCGGCTGATCCATTGGCGAAGTAATTGCTTGCGTGTAATTTATTCGACTGACTATATATTAACGACCCCGATATCATCCCATGCTCGACTTGACAAGAAAGCTTCTATGCAGTAAACGCTTGTCAGAGCGGCTTCCTACAAGGCAGGCAATGGGCATAGAACAAGGAACAATGGCAATTCCATTCCTTATACCCAATGCCTTATTCCCCATTGTTATCCGTTGTGGTAATGTACCCAGTTTATGACGTTCACTTATAATTTTGTAATTTCTCAAGCAGGGAATGGGGAATGAGGTATGGAAGAAGCAGGTATTTCTTTCATTTGTTACTAGTTGCTAACGCGAGTGCGCATCGGAGATATTCGCCGTTAGTTGCAGGTTCTAGCTTTTCTTGAGAATGGTTTGAGATTTTCAATAATGTGGTGATGAAGGCATATTAGTGTCTATATTAATTGTGATAAAAATTCCAAGAATCTTCTAAATAAAGACGGAGGATGCTAGACGCAAAGCGGCTACTCGCAGAAGTCGCTACGTACCCACCACAGGTGTGCAGGTGCAAACAGTATTTATACTGGAAATTTTTGACAATAAGGTATAAAAATCATTTATTTCCATCTGAACTTTGTTTAAACTGCGATCGCGATTACTTACTTAATACTATTTCGATTTTTCAACAAACTCAAAAAATATCTAAAGTCTCTACCTCAAGGGTATGCACAAAAGTTATCATAAGTATATATAATAATCATATTGTAACTCTTGTTACAATTTTGTCATGTTCATCAAATTAATAAAAATCTTTGGAAATGTTAAGAATCGTAAATAGCGTTAATATTAGTAAGAAAGTTAGAAATATGCTTGTCAATTATGGGAGACTCGAACTTACCAGAGACTGAGTTGCTGAAAGCAGTTTTGCAACCACTACTGGAAGATTTTCAGTATTGGTTTGCGCGATCGCGTAATTTTCTAGAAACGGAGCAACTTTCTTTTTTGAGTAGCCAGGAGCAATTTGCCTTGCTAGAACGAGTCAAGCAAGCCCAAGAAGAAGTGAACGCGGCTACAATGCTGTTTAACGCAACGGAAAGACAAGTTGGGATTGATATGGCAACCTTAATGCCTTGGCATCAATTGCTATCAGAATGTTGGAAGGTGGCAATGCACTTCCGTACTGAAAACGCAAATCAGCAGCAACAAGACGGCATATAAATTGAAAAACTCCTTAATACCATTTCTCGCTTAACAAAATCATGTATCCAATCAAACTTTAAATTCGCATTATCTGCATCATCACTGCAAATATAGGTACACAAACAGAGGTTTAGGTTTTCGTTCTAGCTTCAGGCTAGGCGAATCGTTGCAATAGAAGTTTTAAAATTTGCTGCCCCTGGAGGAAAACCCGATGTTACATCTGCTTTACATTCTTGTTTTTACCATTCTTGCCTTTATAGCTGTTACCAATTTGATTCGCAATTTAATCATGTTTAGTTTTGACAGAGAGCGAAATTATCCGGCAAGGTACTCGTCAGCGAACCAAGGTAATTACCCCTATTCAGGATCTAGAAGGTCGTTTACACCCCATCCGGAATTGTTGGATAGTTCGGGCAATATGATCAAAGAACCTTTATTGGTGATGCGTTCAATCAACGTAGATGATGCCCGTCAACAACTCGATGCTCTTTACGAAGCTTCGCCGGGACATAAAACCGAAAGCCAGGAAGAAAGTTAAAGGATGAACTATGAATTATGAATTATGAAGATAAAAAATCCATAATTCATAATTCAGCATTCATAATTCTTTAGGCTTCGATCACTACCCGAAGATTGCCGCGTTTCTTGGCGACGCGACAAGCAGTCGTACTACCTGAACGCTCAAATTCTAAATCGAGGATAGTAGGACCAACCCGCAAGTTGTGCAGCGACAAACGATGAATCGACTCTGGTAAGGCTGGGTCAATAATCCGCAAGCAGTTGTTGGGAGCATCTGGTACTAGATTGACCATCATCTGCAGCAGTTGAAATATGCTGCCTGTAGCCCAAGCTTGGGGAGTACAGGCAACGGGGTATTGCACGGGTGCACTATCATCACTAATGCGCTCAAAGCCGCAAAACAATTCTGGAGGACGATGATAAGGCTGCTTTCTAGTCATGTCGAATAAACCTTCAAAAAGTTCCAAGGCTTGATCGACTAAACCGAGCGATCGCAATCCCATCGCAATCAAAGAATTATCATGGGGCCACACAGAACCAATGTGATACCCCATCGGATTGTAAGCTGGTGACAAGCTGCTCAGGGTACGAATGCCCCAGCCATTAAACATATCTGGTGCACGTAGGCGCTCTGCCACGCTGTAAGCTTTTTCTGGTGTGAAAATACCTAGATGCAGGCAGTGACCTGGATTTGAGGTAATACTATCTACTTGTTTGCCATCTCCATCTAAGGCCAGGGCGCAAAAATCCTGGTCTTCCATCCAAAAATCTCTATTGAATCGCAGTTTCAAATTTCTTGCCTCTTCTAACCAGCGATCTGACAGATCCAGCCGCTTTTTCATCCTCGCAATTTCTGCTAGGCGCATTTTTGCTGCGTAAACGTAACCCTGCACTTCACAAAGGGCAATTGGACCGTTAGCAAGCTCCCCTTTGCGGTTGACAATACAATCACCAGAGTCTTTCCAACCTTGGTTAGCCAAACCGCGTTTGGATTTACGGTAGTAGCTGAGATAACCTGTATCTTTCATGTTGCGGTCGATCCACTCCATTGCCGCTAATGCATTCGGCCACAGTTGTTCTAAGGTTTCTAGATCGTGAGTCCAAGCATAGTATTCGGCATATAGCATCAGCCACAGGGGAGAAGCATCCACCGTACCGTAGTAAGGCGTGTGAGGGACTTCTCCACACCGAGCCATTTCACCCAATCGCAACTCGTGGAGTATCTTACCTGGTTCCTCTTCACGCCAATCATCCTCAACTTTGCCTTGGTATTGAGCTAGGAGAATTAAAGTTTCTTTGGCAATTTGAGGGTTTAACATTAAGGTTTGGGAAGCTGTAATGATTGAATCTCGCCCAAATAGTGTGGAAAACCAGGGTACTCCCGCAGAAACGGTTTTGTACTTGCCAAAAGACTGGCGCAACAAATACATGTCTTGCTCTGCACGCTCAATCACTCGGTTGAAAACACCTTTTTCATCCGTGCGAATGCTGGTAATTTGCTGCACCCAGTTGTGCTCTTCCATGGTCTCAGCTGCTTTTGCCTGACCTAAGGTAACAGGAGCACTAACGGTAGAACTAGGCTTGTTATTTGTAAACATGCTAACTCGGTAGCCCAGCTTTTGCTTTTCGTGGGAAGCTAATTCGAATTGCCAAACTGCCGTGTAGCCCTTGAAATAGTCTGGGAGGCGATGCTGAAAATTGATGCGAGATTCCATCACCAAACCATCCAGACCTTGATAAGCAAGGGTTAAAGCTTTGTCTGTGGATGGACTGAGGTGGAGTTGTGGAGGCGAAGCGCCGTCACCAGCAACCGCCACTCCTTCCTCAAACGTCGGTTCGACTTGGCGCAAAATTCTGCCCCGTTTTTGCCTGTCAAAGCCCCGGACTTCAAATAAATCGGCGAAATCGGCATCAAAGCTGATACTGAGTTCAAAGTTAATGGTACTCGTGCTATAATTCGATATCTCTATTTCTTCAAATAGTGCTCCGTTTAGCACAAATTCTCGGCGAATTCCGATGGTGTCAGCTTGGAGGCGATCGTCTATTCTCGGATTTGTACACAAAACAGAAAGCGAGAAGCCTTTGTCAGCGGTGCTACTTAGTAAAACAGGCGATCGCCCATCAACCTGCAACTCCAATCGACTCAAAAATCGAGTATCGGCGCAAAACAAGCCCATGCTAGGGTTGCCATCGTTGAGCGAACACCCAGAGATATTACCTAGAGTATCTGTAACTAAAAATAAATCATCATCTTTAACCGTCAGTGTCGGCTGCGGTCTTTCACTTATAACGCAAGGCCACTCAGAAATAGGTATTAGTTCTGCAGGGACAAAAGTTTTTCCGTCTAGGAAAATCCTTTCCGGTGTCATCAGTGTATCCGGTGTCATTAGCCAGTATTCCGTGTACAAGTTTATGTTTTATTCTCTGTTAGTTCTGCGTCAACAGGAAAAAAGACGCTTTAGAAAAATCTTTGGAATTATGTAACCAAAGATAAATAATAATCACATTTAGATAACAGAAGGAGACACATCAAAGGCATATCATCAAATCTTTATAATTGTATAGTTAAAAATTTGTACAGATAAAAACGAGAGAAAAACAGCAGCTTTCACCTCGTTGTTTTGGTCAAATACATATGGCAATCTTATTTTCTTATTAAGATTTTCTTATCAAACAAGTCATAACAGCTGCAACTGTACACTCTTGCAAGTTCACCCATATAGACGCCTGTTTGCGCGGTTGACTGCAGGGCGGGACACAAAGAAAATACACGAACTAAATTCTCATAAATCATTTCGATTACTGTAGTTAATGTACGGATATTTATAAAAATTCCAGCACAAGCCTTGATGATGAATCTATATTCAAAAAATCATCTGAATTTTTATACGTAAGATATCTACAGTCATTTTTCAAATTCAATTTAGTATATACGATTTTTTATAAATTTATTAATATACACATATACAGTGGCTAATTACAACAAAATTAGGGAACTCTAGGTTGTTTTCCAAATTCTTGCAAGCTATTGGATGTTTTTTGATTTGGCAATCCCTGAAAGCATATCACTTAAACAGATCTATGGGGTGGACTTTTCGCCCACCCCACCAAAGGTACAATTGTAAATGTAAAAACTAAATTTGCTTAGGCTTTCAGGCTGTTAGCTGGCAAATTTCAATTGGGAATTGAGTACCATCTCGTAGACCTTTTCATACTCATCGGTCATTGTTTCGACGCTAAAGCGGCTGACAACGTATTCTCGGCAAGTTTGACGGTCTAGTTTTGTGGCGTCCGGTATAACTTCAATCATTTGTTCTAGTGAGTGGCAAACGAAACCAGTTTTGCCGTGGGCGATCACTTCTGGTACTGAACCTAGCCCCAGTCCAACTACAGGTGTACCTGTTGCCATAGATTCAATCATAACCAGGCCAAAAGGTTCTCGCCAATTGATCGGAAACAAGGTAACAGTTGCACCACCCAAGAGTTTTACTTTATCTTCGTGGGAAATTTCACCCAAGTACTGAATTTGTTCGCCATCAATCAGTGGTTCAACTTGCTCTTTAAAAAATTCCCGGTCAACGACATCAACTTTGCCAGCCATTTTCAATGGTAGACCACTAGCACGAGCAACTTTGATTGCTTGTATTGGTCCTTTTTCTGGAGAAATTCGGCCTACAAAGGCGAGGTATGCAGGTTGTGCAGGTTCGCCAAAGAAGGGATAGACGGCTGTGTCTATACCGTTGTAGACAGTGCGGATATAGTTTAGACCCAAACGTGGTTCTCGCTGTGCTTCGCTAATGCTGATGAAGGGCTGCTCAGCATAGCGACGATAAATTTTTTCGTTATCGGGTGTGAAAATCCCGTGCATCGTATGCACTGTGGGTGTTTTGGTAAAACTTGTGTAAGGAAGAACAGGATAACCAATGTGAGAGTGAATGATATCAAAATGATGCGCGTTTTGATAAACCTCACTCAGCAACATCTGCTCGTAAATGTGTGGCTCTTTGATGTTGGGGTCAAGCCGTAAAGCCTTGCTATGGACTGAGCAGAGCTTTGCTTTAGTAATTGAGTCACCAGAAGCAAATAAAGTTACTTGGTGACCGCGCCGAACTAATTCATCCGTGACTAATTTGACGATTAGTTCAGTACCACCGTAACGAAAGGGGGGAACACGCTCCCATAAAGGAGAAATTTGAGCAATTCTCATGTCTCACCTAAGCAGGTAGTTGTGAGTACATTTGCCCTAAAAATGCGATCGCCGCAAACGAACATTTTAGCCTGGGCAAATATACTATGCCTTTTGTCGAATTTTGCTAGTCCTGATGGTGGAACTAAATTCAGCTGCATTCTTGTCTTTTCAAAAACTTTGTAGATATTATCTTCCTTGCCATCAAAACTTTTTCTAGCAAAAGTTATGCCAATTTTACTCAGCAGATAATTGCAGACTTAAATCTGAGTAGACTGAGTAAAGGATTTAAAATTACATTATATCACATGGTTTTAAGATTTTTGACGAAATATTGACGATAAAGTAATATTACATGAAATAGATTTAATTAGCAATACACTGCACAAATAAACGCGATCGCCATCAAAAATGGGTGTTACAGAGGAACTGAAAAGACAAAACGTAAAAGCTTATACATTTGATTCAGCCTGGTAAAATCAAAAGAATGCAGAAGCGAGAAAGTTTCAAAGTACAAGGATTTTCATTGATTGTTTCAACAGACTTAATGGGTATCTGTGTTGAAAAGGGGGATTGGGAACTCAAGAGCAAACCCACGCTCAATACGCTTGGGTTCATACTCTTTGTGTCTGAGTGTCTTAGTGGTTAAATACGATCTTTTTCACCACCAAGACCGATGAGTGGTCTAGGTTTTGTTATGGGCAATTGCCCGTGCCGGTCTCGCTTGAAAAGAAAGCAGCGGTTGCGAAGGGGTAAGAATTTTTATTTTTGGTTGTGTACAAACTTCATGATTGACTATCTTGAAAATGAGAAATAGAAGATAGAACTTAGGGAATCGATAAAGGTGGATTTTTATGCTTTGAGTCGTGAAAACCTATAATGGTCGACTGCCTTAAATATAAAAAACCCCACATGGTAAATATTAGCTGCTCGTACCAGGACAGGGGTAGACATATGAAAAGCTTTTTGCGCCTTACATCAGCAAACAAATGAGAGTTAGTTTTTCAGAGTTAGAGGTTTCTAAAAGTCACGACTCGAATTAAAAATCAAACTCAAACTCAACCCTCATCAATAAGTTGCGATAGTGTTTTTTAAGTTTGAGAAAATTTTGTGTCGCGATATCTTGTGAAGTATAAACAAAATTAAATCAATTTCCGCTTGCAATGGCAACAGTCACCTTCGTCTCCCATGCTGTACGCTTAGCGCCCTTATGGGTGCTTCCTGTAAGGTAGGGTGAGGAGACAAAACCATGTCACCATTCTTTACATATTGCAACCATCCACTTGATTTGAAAGTCCGTTGTAATTTGTACAATGCAGCTGTGACGTGGATAATGTCCAGATTGTGGCTCCTTTAGGACGTTCATGAGCATTTCAACTTCCGTGCTGAGCGATATGCTACAGGCCTTGCCCCACCTGCGGCCCCAACTATATTTCAAAGCTTCGCTGACGGCGCTGTCCCATGCGATGGAGGATCAGGTATTGGCCGCTACTTTAGAGCAGCCCTTGGTAATTGCTAGCTTTCAACGAGAGCGATTCTATCGCCAAGAGGCTCATCGTTATCAACGGCTTGCCCTACGAAGTAATCAAATATACGTATTATCTGCACCAGAAACTGATTTTACGAACAGCTCAGACTACTACGAAAAGATCGCCTTTGAGCCAAATGATGCTTTAAGTCAAGAGTGGCATTTGGTAGTCATTGCCCAAAACTACGCTACATGTCTAGTTTGTCGAGAAAGCCTTGGTTCTTTAGCCAAGAATAAGCAACTGCGGGAGTTAAGCCCTGGTCTGGATATGGACGCGGCGCGAAGATTTGAGGGAATTTGGACAGCAGAACGAGGAGTTAGCCTCAAAGCAGCCGAATTATTATTCGAGAGAATTTTGGCTTACAGGCCGGAGTTAGCAGGTAAAGTTGAGCAGGCACGCCAGCGGTTTGGGATTGGGGAGCGCAAGCTTGATGCACAAGCAAATCAACTGCTGAGCGAATATGCTTGTGACATTGACACAGATCCCTTTGTACAGCGTTTGGTCACTTACCTGCAAGCGAGCCAGTATAAATTGCACAAAGCATATCGTTCCATTTCCGCCCAAGCGCGTAAAGAACGCCTTGTCAATTCAATTACTACCGCCATTAGGCGATCGCTCAATCCTCAAGAAATTTTGAAAGTGGCGGCGCAAGAGTTGGGACAACATCTGGGAGCTTGTCGCTGTCTCATCTACCGCGCCCAAGCCACAGACACCCAAGCTATCATTGAACATGAGTTTTTAAGCTTTAATGTTTTATCACTTTTGGGACATACCTGGCCATTAGAAAACAATCCTCTGTTTCAGGAAGTAGTAAAACAGGGTGAAGGGGTTCGTGTTTCCGATACTGTTAATGATTCCCGGGTGAGTAGCTCCAAAACGCTTTGGCAGATAGTGGAAAGATTTGCCATTCGTTCTTGGCTAATGGAACCAGTGGTTTTTCAGGGGCGGTTGTTAGGCATAGTCGAATTGCACTATTGCGGTGAAAATCCCCATGATTGGCAAGCTGGGGAAATAGATTTGGTCAAGGCGATCGCCACCCAAATAGGTGCAGCTCTGATTCAAGCTGAAGCCTACGCTAACCTAGAAGAATTGAACCAGCAGCTAGAAGCCCTCGATCGCACCCGCAGCAACCTCATCGCGATCACCGGACACGACCTCCGCACACCCCTGTCCACCATTCAAGTTCGCCTGGAAAGCCTTGCCAGCGAACCCGATATGCCTTTAGAAC
>JANZYY010000372.1 GCA_026419705.1 Fischerella sp. | reverse complement strand
AAAAAATGACTACAAATGTTCTTGGTTGGTAGTGAGTACTTAAGTACTCACTATGAACTATGTGTAGTTCTATTTTTAAGAATTGGTATTATCGCTCAAAAGCATATTTACATAGGCAACATCCGCCTGTTCGTCAAGTCTACAATCTCGTTTGATGACTACAAACAGCCGTCCGGCTATAGCATATCTGTTGAGCGATCGCTAATCAAAAGTGCATTTCCGCTAGTAAATAAGGAGGCAAAGCGCATAGATAGCGCAAGAAACAATGGTGGAAATTCCCGATGCCCAATTCCCCCTGTTATATTTCATTGTGAGTGCGGCTTAATGGTTTTCTTCCCATTACCAATTACCAGCCTCAATGGATAATATTATTTCTCCTTATGCGTCCACACACCTTCATCCCAATCTGCATCTGACGGGGGTTTTTGCAGCCAATAATGGCAACGCTTGAGGTGCATGATTGCAGCTTGATCGTTGTTGTCAATTTCTAAAACTTTAGCGAACTCGCCTCTAGCAAAAGTAAACTGGCGGTTCAAATAAAAATAACGTCCTTTGTGATAATGTTCAATCAACTGTAACTTTTGACTATTTATATTGTCGGAACGCAAACCAATCAGTTCATATATGGCGACAGGTTCATTTCTACCTTTAACGCGAATGCGATCTAGTTCTCTAGCCCACACGTAATCTTGACATTGCTGATATGTTTTATCACTAAGAATAATATCACAACCATACTGTTTGCTGATGCTTTCCAAACGGGAACCAAGGTTAACACCGTCACCAATAGCCGTGAATTCCATCCGCTTGCTAGAGCCAATATTCCCACTGATTACTACGTCTGAATTAATACCAATACCTATGTTAATGCGTGGTTTGTTACGTGCGTGACGATGGGCATTAAATTCTTGCAAACGGTGGCGCATTTCTAGAGACGTTTGTACTGCCATCCAAGCATGTTCTTGCAAAGGCAAGGGGGAGCCATAAACAGCCATGATCGCATCTCCAATGTATTTATCTAGAGTGCCTTTATACTTAAATACTGCTTCCACCATTGATTCAAAATATTCATTGAGCATGCTTACCACTTCTTCTGCTTCTAGGCTTTCTGTCAAAGTGGTATAGCCACGAATATCAGAGAATAAAATCGAAACTTCCTTGCGATCGCCTCCCAGTTTGGCGTCATCCAATTTCAGTAATTCTTCCGCCAATTCCTGGGTCATGTAGCGGTACATCGTGCTCTTGAGGCGCTTTTCATCGCTGATATCGTCCATAACTACTAACGCCCCCCGCACTTGTTGACGATCGGTAGCATCAGCAATAGTATTAATTGACAAATTCACGCTGTGCTGTATTTCTCCATGAGATAGCAATGTGCGATCGGGATAGTACTGTTCACGATAGTTCACTTCCGCTGCATTCAAAGCATCATGATACCATTTGCGAAAATCACCATCTTTGATGGAGATAATATCCGTAATTAATTTACCTTCGAGTTTATCTTCTGTCTTGATACCCAACAAGCGCTTGGCACTTTCATTGGCGGCGATGATGTGACCTGTTTGATCGGTGGAAATCACGCCATTAGAGAGACTGCGAAGGATGTCACGCTGCATTTGTTCTTGTTGTTTAACTGTGGCAAACAACTTAGCGTTTTGCAGTGCTACTCCCGCTTGAATGTTAAAAGCTTCCATAAACTCTTCATCATTGCGGTCGAAACTCGCTTGGAAGCATTCGGGGGCTTGAGGCCAATAAGCAGGGTTATAGGGAGGAAAATCACCAGATTTCCTTTTATTGACTAGTTGGGTAACGCCGATCAACTCGCGATCGGCGTTAAATACTGGCATACACAGTAAGCTGCAGGTACGATAATTAGTTTGCTGATCTATTTGTTTAGCTGTATCCGAGTCAGGATGGTCATACAGGTCAAAAGGAATATTTAGCGTTTTACCGGATGCTGCAACTATACCAGCAAAACCTTTGCCGATGGGAACACGTAACTCTTTGGTTGAACCATCATCTTGGGTGATTTTTGTCCATAATTCATGGCGATCGCGATCTATTAGCCATAGAGTACTGCGATCGGCATTCATCAATTCTTTTGCTTCATCCATCACTCGCTTGAGGGTGTCTTCCAAGTCAAGACTGCTTTGAGACAGGGATTTGATCGCCTTCATCAGCGCTGCTGCTGCTCTTTGTTTTTGGGTAGCGACATAAAAAGAGCGCGACGATTCTAAAATTAACCGGATTGAAGGGGCAAATTCTTGAAATAGTTGCTCATCAGCACTAGTAAAGCCTCTGATGTCAATTCTTTCCGACAGTGGCGCTTGGAAATTGCTTGGGTATTTTAATTTATTCAACAATTGTACTACTGCTACTAATTGCCCTTGTTCGTTCAACAGTGGCAAAGCCAGCATCGTGTATGTGCGGTAGCCGGTTCTTTTTTCTTGTTCTTGGGCAAAACGAGAGCGAACATCGTCGTAAAAATCAAAGGGGATATTTATGACCTGTTTGTGGGTGGCGACTTCACCAGCAATACCCTTATCAGATGGAATGCGAATTTCCAGAGAGCGATCGCCTTCTCCCTCCGCCACAATTGACCATAATTCTTTTTTTTCTTCATCTAACAAAAATATCGTTGTTCGATCTGCCCCCAGTAATTCCCCAGTTTTTAAAGTTATAGACTGTAACATCTCTTGCAAGATTGTTTCAAACCCTTGTGAGTCCAACATTGACAAAGTTTGATTGACAATCTGCAATTTTTGTTCTACTTCTTTGACTACTTGTTTAAAAGTATCCTGGGTGAGGGGAGCAAGAAAAGAAGAAATAGTTCCTTGCCTTTTGGCAAGAGTACCCACAGGAGCACTCTTTTGTGGCAAATCGCGGTTTTCGCTGCGAACACCCATAATTAAATCTGCGGCTTCACCGCAAGTAGGTTGTTGAACTGACATAACTAGTTATTTGATATAAGTAATGGTTTTATGTGTTTCAGAAAGTCATTAAAAATATGTAAATGTTGCTACCAAGAAAGCTAGATTAACATTATCCACAGTTTAATCTCTCATAGAGCAAGCGTCACCCTAAGTACTGAGTAGATAATTGCAGCTAGATATTTTATCCGGAAGATTACCATATCTTTTCGCCTTCCCACTCCTAAATGGTCAGTGAATACGTGAATAAATAGTAATTTTTACTACTTATATTTTATATGTATATTTACTTATATCAGGCAGGCATCACAATTCAGAAAGATTTTTCTAATTCACAAAATAGCTGTATCGCGCCACTACAATTTAAGGTTTACTTCCGTACACAAAAAGAGACCTTTATCTCTAGGAAAAAGTCTCTCTATAGAAAAATGTATTCATCGTGGTAATAGTTAGTGATTAGATTTTGTTCTTAGTTGATAGTTGATGGTTGTTTAGAACATTTAACAACCAATAACCACTGTACGGTCGGGTTTAGCTATCAAACTTTTGAGCTTCCAAAGACGAGATATCTATTCAAACCCGCCCCTGCTAACCACCTTATAGTTACGATCTGTACTCACTGGCAGAGAACTGAGCGATCGCTCTGATTTTGTGAGTGGGATGGACAACCACCTGCGGTAAATTTTTGCAGGAAGGCGTTACAATCAAAAATAATACTCCCAAGATTCTATCTTGAAGTCATCAGTCACGCGAGTAATACTTACTCCTACTACTTCTTCTTTTATTGTTTCGCCTGTAGGAGCATAATTTTTATAACTGCTAATAAATTTACCCCAATGCCACCATTTAAAAGTAACATTTGGCGCTTCAGCCAGCAGTTAGATCGGTTCCCACAAACAGCCATGGGGGAAAGCTTTGTGGAAAAAACTCGAATGGAAGATTCAAACGTTTCTGATTTGGAACTATCCTGTTCAGTTTCATCTCAAAAGAGGTTATAAATTCCTTCTTTAAAACTGGTAAAATTCTCCTAGATGAAAGTGAAAAATAATCTAGAGACGTGAAATTTCGCTTCTCTAGCATAACCCAACTAGGTAGAGGGTTGGGAGATGAATGTGGTAGAACGTCGCATTGGTCTAGAGCAAGAGTTTTTCTTAGTAGATGAAGCGGGTGTCATCAGCGATCGCGCCGATGAATTCTTGCAAGCTTGTCATTTAATGGCAGAAGCACGAAATTGCAATCCTCAATATTTTGTGCCGGAATTCGTCAAAAGCATGGTGGAGATTAAGACATCTCCAGCTTATAACGGCACGGAACTAGCAAAAGAGTATCTCAAAAATTTGAAATTGGCCCTGGCTGTGGCGCGACAGATGGGTTTGCGACTTTATCCCCTGTCTAGCTACCCCTTGCATATTATGCCAGTAATGCGAGATCAGCCCAACTACCATATTCAAGCGCGGACTGTTGGCTATGAAAGATTTTTGCATGCGGGAAAATGTACGGGTACGCACCTCCATTTAGAAGTTCCGCCCGGGGTAATCGATGCTCGCGTTGCCGTATCTTACAATTCTACAGCTACCGAGCGAGAAGAACTACTCAATATCTATAACTTGGCTACAGCTTTGGATTCAGCACTGATATCTTTGGCAAGAGCATGTCCGTTCTATGAAGGACTGGCGATTGGGTTAGCCTCGCATACAATTCGTTACCGGGGAAGTGAAACCTTTGGCTGGGAGGGAGTTTACACTAACTTGCAGCCAGTAGGAGGACTAATGCCTTATGCTGATTGTGTTGAGAGTTTAGTAGAACAACAATTCACCCGTTACTACGCTTGGTTGCAAGCAATGGACAAAGCTGGAATCGAACGTCACCGATTCTGGGAGGCGGGAGGAAGCTTACTCAAATCAGCTTGGAACCCAGTGCGGCTCAACAGACTCGGTACGGTGGAGATAAGATGTATAGATAGTAATTATCCATCAGTGATATTGGCAGTAATTTCACTAGTTTGCCATGCCGCCCATCGAGTCAGGCGCGAGCAACTAACAGTTAGACCAGCAAAAGGATTGCATACTTTTGAGTTGAGTGGCGATCGCCTTTGGGTACCAGATTTTGAATATCTCAATCGTGACTTGCTCTATGCAGCAGCTACTGAGGGAGTCAAGCATCCCCGCATCAAGGCTTACATAGATTCAATTTTGCAGTTTGCGGTCGGGGATGGCGGCGAGGGTGCAAAATACCTGACAAAGCTGAGATCCGAGTTAGATAATTACCAGACGATAGAAGCAGAGATTCTGCAAGAGTTTACACCTGCAACTGCTCAACTTTCCACAGAAGAAGGCTTGCGACTTGTGCGTGAGTGCTGCGACAAGTTGGAAGCGCAGGTGTCATGGTTAGATAGCGAGCATCCGTTAGCAATGCTAGATGCTGAGGTAACGCTTTTATAAAGGTTCATTGCGGTCGGGTTAACTGCTTGCTGGAGTGGGAAGGAATTTGAGGTAATTCAAAAACTGGGTGATTTCAATGCTGGTTAACTGCTGGCGCGATCGCTGGTTTTGGGCTTGCTGTAAATACGACCGCCTTTGGGTTATACCGTTTCTGCAAAAAATGACTACAAATGTTCTTGGTTGGTAGTGAGTGCTTAAGTACTCACTACGAACTATATAG
>JANZYY010000371.1 GCA_026419705.1 Fischerella sp. | reverse complement strand
AGACGTGTATAAGAGACAGCAGCAGAACCAAAGGTCCACTGATATAGTTGGGTATGATGTCAGTAATTGTTCCCAGAAAACCCCTCAACAACTCTAGCGCCCAAAAAATTGGTGTTAGCTTGATCCAAATTGCTAACCCCAAGCACGCTAGCACCACGCCCCCAACACTAATCAAAAACCAGCGTTTTATTGATAGGCCAGGGGCTAACCATTTAAACCACTGGTTAACCCGACGAGGAGTGCGACGGCGCGACTGCTGTTGCAAAGTGTGAAGGGCTTGCCTGAGAAAACCGATTGACATACCTAAAAAGGAGCAGTGCTAAAAACAATTATTAACAGAAAATTTACACTACCTGGTTTGTAGCCCAAGTGTGGAATTATTACATTTTTTAATCTCATTAGACCAAAAGCACTAAGGCAAAGTTGCCAATATGGCTTTTAAGATATCACCTGGTTAAGTAAATCTAAGTTAAGTAAATCTAAATTGCATGGAAAAGCGAATTTTAGGATTAGATCCCGGACTAGCCACCCTGGGATTCGGAGCAATTCTCTGCCGTCAGAAGCAAGCCCAACAACGCAACATATCGGTAAATTTGCTAGATTTTGGTGTGATCGCTACATCGCCAGATGCTGAAATGGGACAGCGGCTGCGTACCTTATATGAAGATCTGCACACCCTGACAGAAGAATTGCAACCCGACTTAGTCGCAATCGAGAAATTATTTTTTTATCGTATGGGAAATACCATTTTAGTTGCTCAAGCCCGAGGTGTCATTATGTTAGTCTTGGCACAGCGCAATCTTGCATACGTGGAATTTACTCCCGCCCAAATTAAACAAGCATTGACAGGGTATGGCAACGCCGAAAAATATGAAGTCCAAAAAGCTGTAGCACAAGAACTAGATTTAGATTACATTCCTCATCCAGATGATGCCGCAGATGCTTTGGCAGTAGCGTTAACAGCGTGGTTTCAGGGTTAATTTTAAACTATAACCTGTATGGAATTGATAGATAAGAAAACCTGACATCGTAAGGATTTTGATATATAAATTCATCATCACTGCTTTCGTGAAAGGCGATCGCCCAACCATCTCCCTCAATTTCTGCAAAGACTCACTGGCAAATCTCTTCAGTGGTGCACTTAGTATAATCTCCCCAGTCGCATCTATCCGCTGATGAAAATAACATGACTAATACCAATTCTTAAAAATAGAACTACACATAGTTCGTAGTCTTATATCTTGCATCTGTCTGGATAAACTAGGAATAAGTAGATAAATGGTATAAAAAGTAACACAAATTTTTCAAACCAATTTAAGTAATAGATGATAAATAAATTACTGTTACAGTAGTGAAGTAACGCAAGAAGTAAAGAAAATAAGATGGCATTTCTGTGTCCGGCAAACGCGATCGCCAAATCGTTTGCATAAACGTCTAAAACATGAGAGAAAGGGGCGTGAGATGCAATATTAATAAGCAAGAACAATGAAAATGATTCTTGCCCACGCCCAAGGGCTAGTTTACACCCTGCTGTCGTTGATGCCCTCTACATACCAAAAACAAAACCTAGAAGCGATGTTGGGGTTATTTTTGGAGGCACAAGGGCATCCACGACCCGAACATAGTAAGAATAAGTCTGCTTCTGCCCTAAGCCGATTCCTTAATGTCTATGATTGGTCAACGCGCAGTGTCATTCGTACAACTCGTAGACGTGTCATCCAAGAAATTTTGTCCCAGTGCCCCAAAGGGCGCAAACCGTTTCTACAAGTCATCATTGACCTAACAACTCTAGAAAAATTTGGGAAATTTAAGTCTTTTAAGAATTTAATCACTGTCTATAACGGAAAGCGGGGATTACATTTGGTAGTGGTATATTTAGTCGTTGCTCAGTGGCGAGTACCGTGGAGTTTCCGTGTATGGAGGGGAAAAGGGACTACCTCACCCGCACGCTTAGGATTAAAACTGGTCAAGTCTTTACCGCTAGCATTAACTAAACATTTCAAGGTCATGATTTTAGCGGATACTGCGTTTGGAAGTGTTGAATTTCTCCACGGTATACGTAAGCTGAAATATCATGTCATTGTTGGAGTACGTGTTGACCGTAAATTGGTTGATGGGCGTATCTTGCGACATTTACATCAACGGGGATCTCTTGTATGGTTTGTAGGTTTAAACTTTCCTGTTACGGTGTCTTGGTACTCTCTCAAGCGCGATGATGGCAAGTTGGAAAAACGTTTTGTTCTATCTACTAAACCCCTCAAAGCTAGCACTATTAACTGGTGGGGCAAGCGCAGATGGCAGATCGAGGGTTAGTTTAAGATTGCCAAACATCGTTTTGGCTTAGACCGTTTTGGACAAGGGACACTTTTAGGTGTTTATCGTTGGCTGGTATTATCTCTTATTTCCTAATATTTTGGCGCATTGGGCTTATTTATCTAGAGCCACTACAGATTTACCAGATTGGGGAGAAGCTGCACAAATTGCATTTCAAACCTTATTTCCACAATTACTTCTGTATTGTTTTTTACTTGAGCTTGAACGAATGCGTCCGATTGCACTTAGTGATGGAATTGACATACAACTGAACAGGTGCAAGATATAAGGCATGGTACAATCGGGCGATTTTTGACCAGAACAGTTGCGATCGCCCATAACTGTACTAGGTCAAATCTGCGAAATTTGTACCTTATCAAATCAAAATTCCTGAGTGAATGTGAAAGATATAGTTCACGGTTGATCGGAAATGTTTGCATGAAGAAATTTAATGTTTTGTTACCTATTCAAATTATTTGGCAATCTTTAGTTAGATGGATAGCAAGCGGTTCTGAGCTACAAGTATGGCAAGAATCAGATCGTCATGGTCGTACTTTTTGTTGGCACGTCTACGACCCTGAAACAGGAAACCACGCTTGTTTTGGTTCTGAAGAGGAAATCCGCATGTGGATTGAGCAGTATTACCATAACAGGTAAAGTGGTGAAGGGTGCAGGTGCGATCGCTCTTGAATGCACACCCATTCCCCACAGTCCTTCTGTTTTATATTCTTGAGGATGTTAATTTTCTTCTGCTGCTGGTAAGGGGAATCTTTCGCCAGCTAAATAAGCATCAAAGTTTTGTTGGAAGTAAAGCCAAGAAGTCATATCTTCCACATCTAAAAAAGATTTGGGAGCATGCCTATATAATGGAACACGAGTATTAATTTCGTCTTGAAGCAGTTGCGGTAACTCATTGAAGCCATTGACTTTGCCACCGTAAGCACTGTAAATTAGATAACCGGGGCGATCGCCCATTTTCATCCAAGGAAGCCACTGACCAATCCTATCCCAGCTCAGCCGGAGTTGAGAAACCGAGGGAAGTTCTGGATTAAATAAATCTGCAGTAGGAACGGTGATTTTAAATAACTCCGCTGCTTGATAAGTAGATTGTGGGCTGTATTCTACAAGTTTTGAATTTTCGACTAGGGGGTTGGGATAAGTGGGAAATATATCAAACACAAAAGTTGTACTGTCGCCATCTACTTGTGCCGGAAACTTGCCTTTAAAATGACCTTGTACGGGATTATTGGCAACATGCATCACTGGAACTGTTTCCCCTATCCAAGGATTATGCCATTTATGCAACACTTCTTCTGTCTCTGGATTCAGGTAGTAAGTCAGTTCCCTAGAGGTAAAATCCCAGCTACCCTCTTCGGTGGGGATGCACCTGCTCACACTCATGCCGACCATTTTAAACAAGAGTGTTCGCTTCTCACCAGGGATAAAAGCGTAGATTTTGCCTGTCCAGACAAGAAAGCTGGATTGGGTGGGATCTAGAGAGGAACGAGTTTTCACCCAGTGCGAGGCGTCTAATTCTTGAATTTGGGCACTCATGATGTGGTTCCTTGCAATGTAACTAAATCAACAATACTCTCTGAGGTGAATTTACAGCCTAAGTTAGTTGAAAAAATTCAGGCTCAATTGTCCAGATGTATTGGCAAGGCTGTTATTTTTCAATTTTTTCTCCCAACTCTGTTGAATCTTGTAGTTTGTAATTATTAATTCTTTTCCCTTAGCAGCACCACTCTGTTTATAATTATTCATGCCATATTGCAATTCCCAACCATAGATATAAAATGGTTGAAAATTTTCGCGAATTTGGGGAGAGTCATCATAAGTTATCAGCCAGCAATGGTGGCATTTTTGCACAAGCTCGGCAAATCTTTGATGATCGAAATAAGTGTGTAAATCACCATCCTTACCATATAATTTTGATTTTGTAGCAGTAAAATAGGGCGGATCTAAAAATAAAAATACATCTTCACCTTCTACATTTAAAAGGTGACTGTAATCCCAGTTAGTAATCTTGACATTATCTGTTAAGATTGATTCTAATTTTTCTAGACGTTCTATTGATGAGTCAGTAAATCTTTTATAAAAGGCTTCTTGAGAAAATCCTCCTGATTCCACAGTACCAGAAAAAGTAATTCTATTGAGGACAAAAAAGCGCACTGCTCTATCAAAATCAGATAAATTATTTACATCTATGCTTGTCAATTCTTCAAATAATAATCTGCCGTCTGTATAACTATGTTTAATTCGACTGACTTCTGCAACTAGCTGAGGTAGATGGGATTGAGCATACTTCCAGAAAAGGAATAACTCACGATTTAAATCGTTAATCCAAAACTTCAAATTAGGAAACTTTTGTTTTAAGTATATGAATACAGAGCCACCACCAATAAAGGGTTCTCTAAATTCAGAAAAACTATCTGGCAAATATTCTGCAATTGTATTGAGCGCTTTTGATTTACCGCCTGGGTAACGGAGAGGGCTTTTAAACATAAAAATAGTCAAATACAAGATTTCAACTCTTGAAATAAACACTTGAGCTTGTCTGGATCTAATTTGCCATCACTGCGAACTCCACTACACAAATCCAATCCAAAAGGGCCGACTTGCTTGACTGCCAAAGCAATATTTTCAGGCTTTATCCCTGCTGCTAAGAAAATTGGTACGTCCACTAGTTTGCGAATTTTAGCACTCAAATTCCAATTGTGGATGCGTCCTGTATCTCCCAACTCTTTTACTAGCAGTGATTGATTGCCAGAATCTAGAAGAATTGCATCTACATGAGGTGCTAGTGCGATCGCCTCTTTGATCGATGATTCTGTACTAACGTGGATTACTTGCACAATCGAGATTCCCGGCAAAGCCTCGCGAATATCTTGATAGTTGCCAGATTCTAAGCGATCGCATATTTGCACGGTATTTGTAATGAGGGCTAACGCTCTCACTACAAACCGATCAAAACTATTAAAATTAGTGTGGTGGAGTACTAGTTCCATTCGCGCTGAGGCGATAAATTCCTAAATCCTCAGGGCAAGCCTGTATGTGAGTAATATCAGGGGGAAGTGTTTCATGGCTCCCGATTACAAGTACCCCCCCTGGAAGCAGTCGCTGTTGCATCCTCTGCAGAATTTCACGCTGTAACGTCTGCTCAAAATAAGTAAAAACCAGATTACGGCACATTTCGAGATGAAACGATCCATCTGGTATCTGCACGCGAATATCCTG
>JANZYY010000370.1 GCA_026419705.1 Fischerella sp. | reverse complement strand
TTATAACCTCTATCTACAGACCTATGCAGACTGTTTGAGGAGTATTGTGCGATACTAAAACTACGATCGCAATTCCCCAAAATGGAATCGCTGCGAACATAGCTTGAATTATTCCGTGAATAAACTTGTAGCCGCTCGGACTTGCATTGGCATCACGCAATCAAGGACAGTATTTACTACTAGTTTTCTCAAAATATTTACAAAAGGAGATTGCAAAAAATGCCTCTGACTTTGATCAAAGGAACCTTTTCGATTAAAGGTACTGCGCCCGACGGCGACTCGATCAGATTCATCCCAGACGATCTATCCCTATGGAAGAAACTAGAAAACCGTGTTCGTACCAATCGCTTAGGAGGAGCACAGCTGCGCTTAGATGGGATTGATGCTTTGGAAACTCATTATCAACCCAGGAATGGCGGATTAGGAACTCAGCGTCAGCCGGAAAAATTTGGTGAAAAAGCTGCATCTAGACTGCTCGATCTCCTGGGTTTTGACAGCACAACCGTGAAGCGTGAAAGGCAAGAAGTTGTTGCTCAAGCAGATCCTGAGATAGTTCGGGGATATATTCTCAGCCGCTTTGCTGACATTCACGGACGGGCGATCGCTTTTGCTTTTAGAGGAAATTGCGATCGAGAAGATGGAGATTTTATTTTTGTCAGTCAAGAGTTACTCCAGCAGAGTGCAAATTACCAGCTAGTAGCGGAGGGACTAGTGTACCCCACCTTCTACTCGAAACTCTACGTTGAGTTGCGTCAAACACTGACTGCTGCTTCTGGGGAAGCACGCTCAAGTAATTCTGGTTTGTGGACAGAAGATGTCACAAATACAGGTTTTAATTTAGACAGCCTGAAAACTATTACAGAGGACGTTGTAATTCTTCCCAAACTATTTCGCCGATTGCTTGGCTACCTTGCCATTAACGATCGCAGTGTCGATCTGGCAGGTTTTGCCGGCTTTCTGGAAGCGAGTAACGATCGGGTGTTAGTTATTTCGGAGGGTAAGATTACAGGTTTGGATAACCTGGTCGAGATTGACGGTCAAAACCTGAAATTGACCAAGAAACCTGAGGACCTTGTCTTCATGGAGAAGTAATGGCGATCGCTCATATATAGAGTCCAGATAATAGCATTATTTATCCCTATGGGATCGCTTGTTGAAATTGGACCCTTTTCCCATATCCTGAATAATCGGGTAGAGCACTCAAACCATGAGAACTAGTGGCTCAGCAGTTTGAGGTTCTGAAAACAGTAACAGTGATTAACAAAGCTTTAACAAAATGGTACAGGATCGGAAGTCAACAGTTATCATTACAGGTGCCTCCTCAGGAGTTGGTTTGTATGGGGCGAAAGCGCTTGCTCAAAGGGGATGGCATGTAGTGATGGCTTGTCGGGATTTAGCGAAAGCGGAAAAAGCTGCCCAAACGGTGGGAATACCAAAAGACAGCTACACGATCGTGCATATCGACCTAGCCTCTTTGGAGAGCGTTCGACAGTTTGTGAACAACTTTAGAGCAACTGGCAAGCCTCTGGACGCTTTAGTTTGTAACGCCGCAATTTATATGCCCTTATTAAAAGAGCCTTTACGAAGCCCAGAAGGCTACGAGTTGACTGTCGCCACCAATCACCTTGGTCATTTTCTTTTGTGCAACCTCATGCTTGAGGATCTCAAAAAGTCTGCTGCGGAGCCGAGGTTGGTCATTTTGGGAACGGTGACGCACAATCCGGAGGAACTGGGTGGAAAGATTCCGCCACGTCCAGACTTGGGCGATCTCAAGGGTTTTGCAGAGGGCTTTAAAGCGCCGATCTCGATGATTGACGGTAAGAAGTTTGAACCTGTCAAAGCTTATAAAGACAGCAAGGTTTGCAACGTGCTCACTATGCGGGAACTACATCGGCGCTATCACGAGTCAACGGGTATCGTTTTCAGTTCTCTGTACCCAGGATGTGTTGCGGAAACACCGCTATTTAGAAACCACTATCCCTTATTTCAGAAACTCTTCCCCTTGTTCCAAAAGTACATTACTGGGGGATACGTATCTCAGGAATTGGCTGGTGAGCGGGTTGCAGCCGTAGTTGCCGATCCTGAGTACAAGCAATCGGGTGTTTATTGGAGCTGGGGAAATCGCCAGAAGAAAAATGGTAAGTCCTTTGTGCAAAGAGTCTCTCCTCAAGCCCGCGACGATGAAAAAGCCAAGCGCATGTGGGAGCTGAGCGCCAAACTGGTTGGACTTGCATGATCCGACGGCACTGTAGGGATTGGGGATCGGGGATTGGAAATAGGTGAAAATTATGAATATGAATATTGAATGCTGAAAATTTCATAATTCATAATTCATAATTCATAATATTTTTATGCCCTAGTCCCCAGCACGCCTGTATTCTTCCAACAATTCGGGAATGTAATCATACCCATCTACGCCAATTACTGAAATAATTTTCGAACGATTTTGCTGCAATGAATTGCCAAAAGTTTCTGCACCTATTTGTCCCTGCAAAATTACCAGTAATCTCGCTGGTTTTTGCCACTCTTGGGAAGCAATTTGGTTTAATAAATACATTCCCAAGCAACCAGTGTAGATGGCTCTGTCAAAATTTGCCAAGTCATAATTTGCTTCGGCTAAAGTTGCTAAATTCAATCCTTGTAAATATAAATCTCCAGAAGTTTGCGCTGCTGTGAAGCCTTCTTCTAAATTTTTGATGGCATTTTGTGGCTCTCCAATAACTAAATAAGCGATGCCTAAACTACTCAAACACAAAGCTTTACTTTGAACATCGCCTAATTGTTCTGATAGCTTTAAACCTTGTTGTAGGTAGTTAATTGCCATTTCATAGGTTTCTGGTTCTAGCTGTTCTAGTTGCTGCGCCTGCATGACTTCGCTGTAGCCTAAGTTTACTAGGGCATAGGCTTCTCCTGTGCGATCGCCTGTTTGTCTGCTCAGAATTAATGCTCTTTGACTGTAATCTATGGCTTCTGCATATCTTTGCTGTTGCACGCAGGTACAGCTCAGATGATTGAGGTTGGCGATTTCACAGCGGCGATCGCCTGCATCTGTCTCTTATACACATCT
>JANZYY010000369.1 GCA_026419705.1 Fischerella sp. | reverse complement strand
GTGATGAAGCATTGATAATTTAGGAAAAACTATCGTATTGGCAGTGAAACCGCCTGCAGTTCTGGGAGTATATTACCTAAATCAATCATGAAACTGTCATCCAATCCCTGCCGTCAAATTTGGAATTTATCACCTCTGAGCTGAAGTGCTAAGCTAGGAGTAAAACCTCCGCTTGTCTTACCCCAAGGGCGAAAAAAGATAACGTTTGCTGAGGCTTGGCTGTAAACGATTGCTAAGAGCATTCAGTTGAAGATGGTAAATTGAATCAGGCAAGATGGGGAAAATGTCAGTGTTGGGCATCTCCAAAAACTTAGAATAAACTTGCAGCTCTTGCGGGTCGAGACCATCAGCAAAGCGGTCAAGCTCAGTAGTAGTTTCCCAAGGATTTGGAAATTGTGTTTCCTGGGGAAACGCAGTTATTACTTGTACCACTTGTAAAGTAGCAAGCGTTTCTGGCGGTGGGGCGATCGCCGCTTGCAGGCGGTACATACCTAGCTAGAAGTATGTTCGCCCTTCCAGCAACGATCGGTAGTGGGGCTTTTGGCAAATCCACTTCTCGAACAGCAAAAGCAGTAGCTGGTCTTGCAAGATTAGGATGGCGGTAGTTCTCTCACTCACCCTAACTCGCCACATCGAGACAACAACCGAGCTAAAGCTGGAGCAAGTTTAAATAACTCTTGGCTAAAAGCATACAAACAGCAGTAAATTCGTGCTTGTAGCTGTGCGAATCGCTCCGATCGGAGGGAGATATTCACAGAAAATTTCCCTTCTTGATAGCATAAAGCTTTCGGGTTGGGGTACTGGCGTTTGGGAAAACTTTCTGTTGCTACCCGATAGAGGGTTAATTCTACCCCGACAGAATTGCTTTTTCGATGCGAGCAATCAAATTTACTTATGTACTATTCCAGTTGCTGTTGTATAAAAACTTTCAGTCGGTCTTGACGAAAGATATTGATTCAGCGAAGATCGCGACTTAGACTCAGCGGCAAAGCCTTGCTCAGAAACAGAAATAAGACAAAATGGAAGGAAAAGACTAAAAAATACATCTCTCATCTAAAAAACCTATAGAGATAGGAGTATGAAAAATCTAAAATAGATATTAAATTGATATTAAATTGAAAAAACAAAGAATGACCATCCCATCAACAAACGCCAGTCCATTTTAATTTTCGTCAAGCGTCGTCGGTTTGTTACCAGTGCTAAAACACGATTACATGCAAGCTTTCCAGGATCAGCCTATTTATTCTGAAGCTCCACTACAATTGTTACTTTTTGTCGATGGACGACCAAAGTCCCGACAACAGGTACAGCGAATACGTGCGTACTTAAAAGAATTGCAGGCTGACTACAATTTTGAACTTCAAATTGTTGATGTTGGACAACAACCTTATTTGGCAGAACATTTTAAACTGGTAGCAACACCAGCTTTAATCAAAATTCATCCGGAACCTAGACATGTTCTCGCTGGTAGTAATATAGTTGCTCAACTAAAAAGTTGGTGGCCTCGTTGGCAAGCCACAGTAGATGCTTACGTAAAATTACAGGGTAACTTGCAAGAAAATATAGAAGATAACGGTCGTTCACCATTATCTTCTAAATCCTCTATTCGTTCGGTAGCTATTTCTGCAGAACTGCTGCGACTGTCAGATGAAATTTTTCGCTTAAAACAGGAAAAAGAGCAACTCGAAGAACAGCTACAGTTTAAAGACAGAGTCATAGCTATGTTAGCTCACGATCTCCGCAATCCTTTGACTGCAGCTACCATAGCCATGGACACCCTGCAATCTAACTACAACCCAGAAAAAGCTGGATTCGAGCGGTTAACACCAACAATGACAGAGCACTTGTTTAAACAAGCCCGCAACCAAACTCGAATCATTGACCGGATGATTACTGACCTTTTACAGGTGGGTCGCAATCACGAGAGAGAATTTCCAATTCAACCGCAAAGGACAAATATAGGACAACTCTGTTTAGAAGTATTGGAAGAATTGCGCGATCGCTACACTGCGAAATCTCTGAAGATACAAAAAGATATCCCCAAGGATTTACCGAGTGTTTACGCCGATCCAGAACGTATTCGGCAAGTGCTAATTAATTTGCTGGACAATGCGATTAAATATACACCAGAAGGCGGCACGATTAGCGTTGCTGGACTGCACCGCACTACGCAAAAAGTTCAATTCAGTATTGGCGACACAGGACCTGGTATCCCAGAAGAAAACCGCGATCGCATTTTTGAAAACCACTTCCGCTTGGAACGGGACAAAGGTAAAGAAGGCTACGGTATTGGCCTGTGTTTGTGCCAACGGATCATCCGTGCTCACTATGGTCAAATTTGGGTAGATTCTCCCCCTAGTGGTGGAGCATGGTTTCACTTTACGCTGCCAGTGTATGTGAATTAGTTGGTTGTAGGTTGTAGGTTTTTACAAACAACAATCAACAAACAACAAACAACTAACAACCACTAACCGCCAACCACTACCCATTCCCTCAATGCTGTAATAATTTGAGTGTTAGCTTCAGGGAAAGCAAAATCCTCCAGTTCATCCAAACTTACCCAGCGCACTTCCTCGCATTCAATTGGTTGAGGAACCCCTTGAATCAGATAGCAGTGATGTACTGTGAGAGTTACCTGGAGGTGAGTGTAAGTGTGGTCTATTGTAATTAAATGCTCGCCGACTTCGATCGCTATTCCTAATTCTTCCTGAATTTCTCGCTTAATACAATCTTCGACTGTTTCACCAGGCTCAATTTTACCTCCCGGAAACTCCCATAAACCCCCCATTACTCCTTTCTGGGGACGGCGATCGATTAAAATTTGCCTTTGATCGTTCCAAATGACGGCAACACCAATAATTTTATGAGGTGGAACAGAAGTAGTTTCGTTCATGGTTAGTGGTTAGTTGTTGTTAGTTGTTAGTTGTTAGTTGTTTGGAATAATAACCAACCAAAAATCAACAACCAACTACCAACAACTGAATAAATAACAAAACTCGGTAAATCCATATCTACCGAGTTTTTATTTTATTACAATTTGTAAATTTATTTTGTTTGTTGGTATTTTTTGTTTGCTGCTGACTGCATCAAGTATATACGACTGACATTCAGAATTTCAGATTAACAGTACTTGGTGAGTCAGCTTATTCACGTCCACAAGCTTTGTTGGAGTGCTTGATAAATCTTGACTTTCAGATTTATCAATGTCTTTTCAGCCCAAGATAAAGTCAGACCGTGAGGATTTCGCAGAGGGTAGTTTCGGATTTATTTCGACTGTGGCTGGAATGAAGCATGGACGTAAATATCTTGAATTTCCTATGATTATTTCAATTTCTATTCTGTTTGATTGTTGCTACTTTCCATGCCTTGCAATGCCAATTCAAAACTCATTCTCTGCTCGGCGTTACGCAAAAAGTAACCGCTAATCATGGCTGAGGCCAATAGGCGACCAAGACTTTCCCGACTGGTAGTAATAGTGACGCCATAGTGTTCGGAGGGCAAATTACCTAATAGTCCCACAATATTACGTTCCATTACCTGAAATACCTCAGGAGAAGTAGGTTGGGATAATTGGCTTACAGTTTCTGGACTTAAAGATTTAACGTACTGCCACAATAAGTTACCAGTTTCTGATTCACCGTTAAAGAATTCTGAGACTCTATTGGATTGGTTACTCATGTTTTTCCTCCTGTACTACCACAGCTGCGCTGAAAATAAATTAAATAGAGTTGAGTGAAAGCTGTTTTTTAAGTCTATTCGACTCGACTTTCACTATTATGTGTTCCTGGAAACTAATGTAGCAGTCAGATTCTCTATTAGCAGTGGGCGTAACCGTACCAAAGGAAGGGGAAAATCTCACCTCATTGAGTTTGTTGTTTGTTGTTTGTTGTTTGTTGTTGGAAGCAACCACCAACCAACAACTACCAACAACCAACAATTGACTAACTTGCTAAATATTCATTGATGCCAACTTTCGATTTGCGGAGTTTGCTTAAGGCTTCCCGTTCAATTTGCCGCACTCGTTCGCGACTAATGTTCAGAATCTCACCAATCTTTGCAAGAGTTAGTGCTTGTCCGTCATTTAAACCAAAGCGTAAGGATATTACTTCCCGTTGCTGTGGTGTCAGTTCTGCCATGAGACGCTCTAAGTCGCTAGATAGGGAAGATTGAGCGACAAAATCTTCTGGACAAGCTCCTGGATCTTCTAACATTTCTCCAAGTTCGGTATCGTAGTTATCTCCCAGCCGTATATCTAGAGATAGGGGTACACGCGCTTTTTCTAAATACTCTCGTACTTGCTTGGGAGTTAATTCCAATTCTTGTGCTAACTCAGAAACGGAGGGAGCACGTCCTAATCTTTGGGACAAGTGGCGTTGCGCCTTTTTGATTTTATTCAGTTTCTCTGTTATGTGAATTGGTAGCCGGATAGTACGACCTTTCTCAGCGATCGCTCGAGTGATGGCTTGACGTATCCACCAATAGGCATAGGTAGAAAACCTATAACCTTTAGTGGGGTCAAACTTCTCTACACCCCGCTGCATTCCAATGCTACCTTCTTGGATCAAATCGAGTAGATCGACATTACGTTTGATATACTTTTTAGCAACAGAGACTACCAATCGCAAATTGGCTTCTACCATCTTGCGCTTTGCTATTTCAGCATCTGCGATCGCTTCATTCAATTCTACTGGTTCTAGCTGCGTTGCTTTTGCCCATTCTTCTAGAGTTGGTTGACGTCCTAACTGAGTGGTCAGAGATTCTCTCACTTCGTGCAAGGCTGTTGCACGTTGCACCTGTTTGCCATAAAAAATCTCTTCCTCGTGTGTTAATAGTGGCACGCGGCCTATCTCACGCAGGTAAGTCCGCACGAGGTCTGTAGCTGTCTGAGCGGTCTTCATGGCACTACTCTTTAGTAAATATGGGTTTGACAGTAGGGTAGTTAACTGATAGATGCCTTTTTTGGGTGCCTATTCGATCGGACTGGGAACCCATGCTGTAATTTGCAACTCATGCGCCCGATTTACTCGGCGACTGCTAAGGTTCTGACTAGGTTCTTTACTGCTAGAAGATACAGTTATTTTTATATTCTGCACAAGTATCTACAGTTAGATAAAAGGTAGTTTGTAAATCATTTCTTTTTTTTATGCTTTATTAAAAATTGTAACATTTATGATAAATTTTTGACTACAGGGCAAACAAAGATTTTGTCTTTTTCCTGTTTGCTCCAAATAGTTGTTTTCTATAAGCGTATTCCATAACTCTAACAAGGGCAAGAAAATTTTCTCATTTTTCTTAACAAAACTCAATGTAAACGATAATAAATAATAATTCTATAGAGAGTTATGGGGTTAAGCGACTTGGGCAACTATCCGTTTCTTGGAAATCGATTTATCTTGGTGTCTTGGTGGTGAAAAAAGAATGATTGAAACACCAAGACACTAAGATACAAAAAGCCTTCTCTATAAGGAAGGAATTATCCCAATTTCCAATCCCCTATGGAACCATGCAATAATCTTGGATAACTTTGACATCCAAAGTTGTATTTTGGAGGGAACGGATTGCTGCGACGGTGGCTTTAGCCCCAGCAATGGTGGTAATGATGGGGATTTTGTAAGCCAAGGC
>JANZYY010000368.1 GCA_026419705.1 Fischerella sp. | reverse complement strand
GGTGTGGTTTGTGCTTGTACAGGTAAGGTCAAGGGCAAAATTGTCACGCCCAAGGTAACGATGGTAGCACCAACAACTTTAGTGAGATTGCTTGTCATGGTGAAATTTCCTCATCTGTTGCAAAGTTATTCACCACTCTATCTAGAGTCTATGTAAACAAAATCACTCCATAGCTATAAACTCAACACTTTCAAATCGCGCTTAAGATATATTAAAAGCTACCATTCTTGCAGGGGTTGGGATAAGGCTTATATCCTGTCAAGATATATATTGGTTTAATAACCCTTTATAGATTCATAAGGCTGAAATATCTTGCAGCATTCTCATCAGAGCCAGAGGCTCTTATTCTTGTATTCTCGTTACCAGGTTGAAGGGTGGTAACAAGGGCTTGAAGGCTCTCTCTTTTTGCCTCCCAGCCTTTGCAATTGGTGCAAAATGTGAATAAGACAAACTAAGGGATTTTGCAGTAATACTAGACGCAAGTACAATTCTCAATGAGCGATAAAAGCGACGGTTACAAAGTTGTTAGTGAAAATCGGCAGGCCCGGTATTTGTATGATATTCTCGAAACCTACGAAGCTGGTATTCAGTTGACGGGAACCGAGGTTAAATCGATCCGTGCAGGCAAGGTCAATCTTCAAGATGGCTATGCTTTGATTCGCAATGGAGAAGCATGGCTAATAAATGTGCACATTTCGCCCTACACCGCGAGTGGACAGTATTTTAACCACGAACCACGCCGCACGCGCAAACTACTACTGCATCGTCAGGAAATTCGGAAGCTAATCGGCAAGGTGGAACAGCAAGGTTTGACTTTAGTACCTTTAAAGATGTATTTCAAACGCGGTTGGGTGAAAGTGAGTGTCGCTCTTGTCAAGGGTAAAAAGCTGCACGATAAGCGAGAAGACCTCAAGAGGCGCCAAGATCAACGCGAAATGCAAAGGGCGATGAAGAATTATTAAATAGTGATTCGTCATTTGTCCATTACTGGTCTAAGCTAAACAAAGAATATCTACGTCTTTGTTCTCTTAAGCAATGACGAGAGTGTGTTTTCAAATTACTCGTGTGACGCCTGCAAAATTTGCAGATCGACCTAAATCCTCTTTGAAAGGGGGACTTTGAGGTGATTGTTTCCCCCTTTGTAAAGGGGGCGTTGGCTCCCAGAGGAAAGAAAACAGACTCCGATCGCCAATGCCCAGGACTACCAATAATATTTTTCTTGCCCCGAATCTTCCTTAAATAATCCCAGAACCGGACCGAGAACGGCGCCAACAATAAAACCACCAGCGTGTGCCCAATAGGCGATACCGCCACTTTCCATACCGATGTTGCTTGGTGCTTCAAGGCTGGCGACTCCGTAGAATGCTTGCTGGAGAAACCACAATCCGAGAAAAAAGTATGCTGGAACGCGGAAGGTAGGGAAAAAGAATCCCAAGGGAACTACCCCCAAAACTTCTGCTTGGGGAAAGCGGACTATGTATGCTCCTAAGACACCAGCGATCGCCCCACTCGCCCCCAAAGAAGGAACAGCAGAACCCTGTGAAAAGTACCACTGAGTTAGAGTGGCTAAAACACCACAAGTTAAATAGAAAAACAGATATTTGATATGCCCTAACTTGTCTTCTACATTATTGCCAAAAACCCACAAAAATAACATGTTGCCACCCAAGTGCATCAAACCACCGTGGAGAAACTGGGCAGTAATCAATGTCATCCACTCTGGCACAGGCTGATTTACAGGAATTCCTGCAAAACTAGCTGTTAGTTCTCGCGGTACTACCGCGAATAAATGGAAAAACCCGTCTAAATACTGAGGAGGTAAACTTGCTTCATAAACAAAGGCAAGGACATTAGCAGCAATCAGTCCATAGGTAACATAGGGGGTGATTTTTGTGGGATTATTATCTCGAATAGGAACCACAGGCGTTTTTCTTTATTTATTAGAACTAAATTCACAATAACTAAGTTATCTAGTATTTTCTTCTCACCTCTGGATAGATTTAGTACTGGGAATTAGGCTGAATTGTTCACCGACTTCGTCGGAAGGCAGCGGGAGCTGGAGGCAGGACAAAAAAAAGGATACAAGCCCCTAAATTCATTTATGGAGAAAGAAAAAAATTATTTCGAGATACGTAGTGCGAAGAAATAAGGCGTCCTTGGTTGAAACCCCTAAATTTATTTAAGGGGATGGTAGCTGCCATCTGCCATCTGCCGTCTGCCTTCTTCATTCAGCAAATATCACGGACTGCAAAACCCGATCTGAGTTGATGACAATCTAAATTTTGTGGTGGCAAGACACGCTTTAGATTAGTAATTTTCATGACTGCAGGCTAGCACAGTTCGGTGTAATTTTATTCTTACTAGTTTATATGTCAACAAATACTGAAAAATTTGCTTAGAACTCTTTCCCTGCATGATTTCTTGGTAGAAGATATCGCAAAATTGATAAAGTGAGGGAAATAATCACTTTGTCAAGATTATGGTTAAAACTTACAGAAGCATTGTTATCTAAGAAGACTGTCATCTGTGGATGTCTAGGAAAGAACTATCATTTGTATGCTACATTCAAAGTTACGGGTGTATTTCTTCGCACATTTTTTGTGTGACCGAGTCATTGATTTTCCCAAACTATGTATGTACATATAGTTCAGCACCGTCCGATCAAAAACATCTGTATTGATAATTTGTTACGATTTATAAAATAATCTCTGGTCAATAGCACAGAGTTAAGGCATATGAATAATGCTTATTACAGATGGAATATAAACTTTGTAGTTCAACCCTTTGGGAGTTATGAACTGGTACTCCTGTCATAGTATGAAACATAAGAGTACTATTATTATCTGTATTCACTGATGTGGTAATAGGAACAAATTTCTTAGTAACAAATGCTAGGGGTGTACTATCCATGCCCTTAACGATCCTTGTAGTGGATGACGATCCAGGCACTCGTTTGTCAATCAGCGATTATCTTGAACTGTCTGGCTACTCAGTTATTGTTGCTAATGACGGTCAAGAGGCTTTGATAAAGGTGGAAGAGTGCCATCCTGATTTGATGGTTACCGATATTGTCATGCCACGAATGAATGGTTATGAACTGGTGCGTCAGGTGCGTCAAAAGCCTGAGTTCCGTTTGCTGCCGGTAATTTTGTTAACAGCACGAACGAAGACACAAGAAAGAATTCTTGGCTACCAGTCGGGGTGCGATTTGTACTTACCCAAGCCTTTTGAATTAGAAGAGTTAGGAGCAGCAATTCGTAATCTCTTAGCGCGATCGCAGATAATTCAATCTGCCTTCCGCGCTGCTGAACCAGAGGAGGAAAATCATCCTCAGTTAAATAATACACAAAAATCCAAATGGCTTTTAGATTTTACCCCCAGAGAACGGGAAGTTCTGGAACTTTTAACTCATGGTCTATCCAATGCTGATATGGGTCAAAAGCTGCATCTGAGTCCTCGAACTGTGGAAAAGTACGTTAGCAGTTTATTGAAAAAAACAGCCACAAGCAACCGAGCCGAATTGGTACGTTTTGCTATGAAGCATGGTTTGGTGGAATAGCTATTGCCGTTAATAATAAAGGTAATAATAAAGGGTTAATGTGCTATTGCTAACTTTTCCAATTTTGAAATTTTTAATTATTTAATTATTTATTTTAATTATTTATTGCGATCGCTCCAATTCTCCAAAAGCCAAGCGAGATTCTATTTGAGCCAGTGCAGCTTTCCAAATTTCATAGCCATTTTCGTTCAGATGTAAACCATCTGTGGTTAAGTCTTCTCGCAAATTGCCCTGAAAATCTACAAACCAATTGTAGAGGTTTAAATAATTAGCTCCTTCTTGTTGAGCAATCAGAGCCAGTTGATGATTAATACGAGTAACGCGGCTATTAGAAATTGTCGGCAGGCGAGTTGGCAAAATTGATTGGATAATAATGACACTATCTGGATGATGCTGCTGCAGACGGCGGATAATCCGGCGATGATTGCTTAAAATTACTTCATCAGTTACACCTTTACGTAAGTCGTTAATTCCAGCCATGACATAAATTACACTCGGTTTTGTTGTGGCAAAAGCAGATAATCTTGTTAAAACACCACTAGAAGTATCTCCAGATATTCCTTGGTTCAGCCACAATTTTTCGCTAGGGAGCATTTCTTTGGGAAACCACATACTTAAAGAATCTCCTAGTAAAATACTCAAGCGATTGTTACCTTGGCCTTTAGCGATCGCTTTGGCTTCCATTGCTAATAAACCTTTCCAGTCTTGATAAGTTAATTTATACTTATCTCCTGACTCGGATAATGTCTGCAAGTAATCATCGTATGAGCGCGTATAAATCTTACCTGCCTTGAGAGCTGCCAATCGATGGTAATAAAGTTGATTTCCAGAGACAAGCTTACGGACAGGCTTATAGCTTGGCTTTAGAAAAGATTCTGCCACAGCCAAATTGCGATCGCTGAATTCTGGCCAGGAAGTTTCTAAGGTCGGGGCTACTGTTCCACCGACCGCTGGCTGTGAACGATCTTTTGTATTCCAAATTACTTGATTGCCTGAATTGAAAGTTGATTGCTGTGGTAATACCGGTACAACGATTCCTGTTAACAAACCTGCTGCTAACAGATAAACATCCCTCATGCTGTATTTTCTCCTGTTTTAGCGATTTTATTTGCGAATCACGGCAGTTATTTGCTGATTTGAGCATAATTCTTCATCAGCTAAATCCTCACCTTCTACAGTATTTACACTGTCTAAGTGTTATTTCGCTAGCTAGTGAGATTACTTTTACAATATCTTTAATGTGTTTCTAGTAATTTTATTGTGTAATATTATACTTTAAATTTAAGTATTGCCACTCAATTAGCGACTTCTAACACTTCTATAAACTTCTGAATCAAAAAAAGTTTTAAGGATGATTTTCTATGGCCATGGTAGAGACGTGCCCATGATATGTCTCTGCTACTTTTCAAACCGATAACGGCTACCGATGACATAATCTTCATTCATCTCAAACGAGATCCACCGCCTTTGCAAAGTTTCAGCAACGAAACCTGTTGTATTGGAACCTGCAAAAGGATCTAAAATCAGATCGCCTTCATCTGTTAAAAATTTAATAAAGAACTCCACAAAACCTTGGGGAAAACGCGCAGGATGAGGTTGTATTCCCGCTGCTTTACAGCGACGCAGGTATGCACTATTAGATTCAGTATTGGCAATTTCTAGCAAGTTAGGTGGAATTGCACCCTGATTATTCTTTTGAAATTTCTCAGAGATATCATGTCCGCTAGGACGCATTTTAGCTTTATAGCCATTTTTGAGTAACTGTTTCATACTCTGGCTATATGGCTTTAAAACTTTTCTGTTGTCAGCTTTCGGGTGAGGGGTTTTCGATAACCACCAAACTACATTCACTGAATCTTTAACGCGAATACGCCTAATTGTCACCCACTCAGCAGGAGTAGGTAGTCGTGCTGGATTATAGTGATAAAATTCCTGAGCAAGAAAGAAGCCGACTTCCTTACACAACTTGACTAAAAGCTCATATTGGTAAATACTTCGTACAGGATTACCAGGTAGGTAAGCACCGCCTAAATCCAGTACAAATGAGCCATCATCTGCCAGTACTC
>JANZYY010000367.1 GCA_026419705.1 Fischerella sp. | reverse complement strand
CCACCACACTAATTTTGATAGGTTTTGTAGTGAGGGCTTTAGCCCTCATCTAAGCAGCAAGCGTGCTTACTACGAACTCCCTTAGCCTGTCAAAATCTTTGTGGCAGACTACTACGAATTAATGAAATACTGTACTAAGAGACTAACTCGCGCTCAGTTTGATTACTGTTTGCTGTGAAATTAGGTAATTGTAGATTGCCGGAACTTCCAACTTTTCGCGCATAGCGCTCAGTAATGTAATGGTTTAACTTCTTTTCTAGAGAAATTGCCCACTTCTCTAGCCACAGAGGGTTCAACCCAAAGGTGAGGCGACGTAGCAGTGGTTTTAAGAATCCCTGATGGCGGCGGTGTCCCATGCGCTTGTAGCGTTTTTTGAAGTATTTGTCGTTTGTCGTCAAATGCCATTTTTGGGCAAAGTGTTCTAAACTGGCAATTTCCCAAGCATCACTCCAGCGCAGCATAAAGAAGGCAAGTTCTGGTAATTCATACTTGAGTCCTGGTACATAAGTAACTACTGAGGCGGGTTCGCAGTAAATCGTGCCTCCGGCATGGGTCACGGTCATGCAAAAATCAATATGCTCCCGCGTACTCAACAGTCCTTCATCTAAAAGCCCGATGCGGTCAAAAATTTCGGTGCGGACTAGCATACAGTGGAATTCGGCAAATTCGCACTGTTGACGATGCAATTGGTCGCGCACCTCAGCAACTTTGCGGTTGACGAAGTAGTGTTTTTCATGTACTCGTCGTTTGACTTCGCTATTTTCTTGTGTTTCGACAACGATGTGCGCTTCGCCGCCTGCCAGGTGGATAGTCTCTCCCACAGGCTTGCCAATACAGGTGAGGGGACAGACTACGGTTGCTTTTGTTTCTTCCGCACACTGCAATAAATGGTCTAGCCAACCTGGGGTGACAATCACATCATTGTCAATAAACACTAAATACTCGGTTCTAACTTGATGTAAGCCCAGATTCCGGGCTTGGTTGGGTGAGAGGTAATACTCAGTGCGAATTAAATCGAATTCTTTCTCTCGCGCCTGTTCCTCAAGATAGCGCTGGATGTGAGGGGGAGAATTGCCATCTACGTAAATCAGAGAGAAAGGTATGTGAGTGTGTTCGTAGATACTTTCCAGCGATTGTTGGGTATAGCTGAAACGTTCGCGTTGGGAAACTACTATGGTGACTTGTGGTTTGTTCATAATTTTGTTGGTGGTTGATTGTTGTTTGTTGGTTGTTGGTTGGTAGTGGTTAGTGGTTGGTGGTTAGTGGTTAGTAGGGGCGGGTTTAGCCATAAATTTATAGGCTTCAATCACAAAAGATCTATCAAAACCCGCCCGTACTAGTTAGTGGTTGATGGTTGGTGGTTAGTGGTTGGTGGTTGGTGGTTGGTCGTCTCCCTCTCCTAGACGCGTCATGACGCGTCTCTACATCTCTCCCACTCTCCCACTCTCCCACTCCTCTGCTTGGGCTTTGCAAGTCACTGATTTTGGTTTGCGCCTGTACCAAAGTAGGTACTGTTAAAATTGTCAGCGGAGAAATTATTGTCGCCATAAAGGCGATGTACGATGTCTTTTTCGTATTCCCACGTCGTAAAAACTTCTTGGTAAACATCGATCCAGTTTTGATGTTCTACGGATGGGTGAAGTTGCTGTTGTGCTTTTGTTTTTGCTGCTGCACCCAGCTTTTGTCGCAGTTGTGGTTGAGTTGCTAAACATCGCAGTGCAGCTTTAAGTTCTTTGGCACTACCGGGGTTAACTAGCAACCCGTTGACACCATCTTCAAGAATTTCACCAATAGCATCTACTTTGGTTCCAACAATCGCACAACCAGCTAGCATCGCTTCTAGCAGTGCATTCGGACACCCATCGGTGAGTGAAGGAATAGCGAAAATATCCAATTGTGGTAAGTATGCTAAAGCTTCTTGCCGACTGGTAATACCAGTGATGCACAGACGAGAACCCAAGCCACATTGTTTTATTTGTTGCTGCCAGTATTCCCGTTCTTTTTCAACAAAATCGCCAATCAATAACAGTGACAGATCTATTTCGTGACTCAACTCCTCACAGGCATCAAGGAGAAATTCTATTCCCTTCTTGTCGCGGAACCTGCCACTAGAACCGATAACAATACCCGGCAACTCTCTAACTAAAGGAGGGGTGAGGAGTTTGGCAAAATTGATCGGTGCGATCGAGTTCCAGAAAGCGGAAGATTTTAACGTTACACTTGGAACAAGTACACTGGCTCTTTTCTGCAATTCTCGACTCACAAACGTCACCCAATTAGAATTTTCTAAAACCCACGCTATCTGAGCATGATTTTTGGGATTAAAAATATGTTTGTGCAAGTCAGCACCGCGAACGCTATTAATGACTGGCACGTCATTTTCTTTTGCTAAAAGAGTTGTTACATAACCTGTCTCATTCATAAAAAAGGCATGAAACAAGTCAAAACTATACTTTTGATGCAGACATTTCAATTGAAAGTAAACATCACTAAAAAAGTCTTGAATTTCTTGCATTTCATCGCGCACAGCTGATTTAATCCGATGCACAAATACCCCATCCTGAAGGGTTGTTTTGCAACTCGAACGCCTGCGGCTGTCATCACTAACTAATCGTTGCTTTGAACGAAAAACTGCAACATGAATTTCATAACCACTATCAATTAACATTTGGGCAATGCGATGCACTGACTCACCTACACCGCCAACATCTGGAGGATATTCCAATGTAGTAATGCAAACCTTGGTTTTAGTCATAATTTAGATTTACTTTTCCTAATTTACATTCAAGTTCAGATTTTTCTTTGGAAAGACTCTGCATTGACTCTGCATTTCAAGCGCTAATCTTTTACGCAAAGCTCTACTAAGCAATATTTTGCTTCCAAGCTAGATGTCTTAAAATTGCAGCCGTCTTTTCAACACCATTCAAATCTAATTGAATTTTATTTGGTTGATTTTGTAAGTAACTAATTATCTTCCAAGCAAATACATCAGGTTGTAAATCTTGTTGTGAAATTACCTTGACAATTCCTAATTCACCTAATTTTTTGGCTCTAATAGTTTGCTCTTGATCATTATTACCAGTAAAAGGAAGAATCATCGCTGGCACACCAGTTACTAAAACATTTAACGTAGTGTTGTAGCCAGACATGCTGATAGACAAATCTGCTTTTTGCATGTAACTGAGCAAGTAAGGAGTAAAGCGACGAATATAGATATTTTTGCTAGATCCTGCCATGACTTGCATTTCGTGAAATTTTGACTGTGGCATAAATGGGCCGGTGAAAACATGGATGTTGTGAGGTATTTTTTTCTCCAGGTAGGGTGCTGATTTCACCACACAATCTAGCAATTCATGACCAAATCTGCCTCCACCTACACTAACTACAATCAAGGGTTGGTCAGAGTTGAGAACTTCTCTATCTTCATCCGTTAGGCCAGGATTGGTGGATGGTTTTTGTACTATATATCCGGTGTAATGTACTTCACAATTGAGGTCACTGACCCGAGAAAATGTTTCTTCTAAGGGCACAAATTTTGGATCGCCGTGAACCAGCAACAAATCAAAATATTGGTTGATTAGTTTACAGACTTTTTCTTCATGTCTTGCTTGGTTTTGCTTGGTAACTACAATATCCCGCAGGCTGCAAACTACTTTGATAGGTCGTTCACTGGATTGAGCCTTTTCTAATAAAGGAATTAATTCAAAAGAGAAGCGTCTCCTGCCAAAGGGAAACAATTCAATCATTAAAATATCTGGCTGGAATTGCTCCAGAATTGACAGAAGTCGATTTTTTCTGATTTCTTGCACTTCCGTGAGCGTAAAGGCATCATCTACCACTTGCAGTTCTTGAAATTCTGAGTCAGTTTTAATTGCTGGCAGATTAATGACTTCAATACCTAGAGGAAATTGAAATTCTTTAATTACTTCACCGCCATTAATAAAACAAATTTGAAAGTCTTTAGTCAAACCGCGCACAATTTCCATGCTGCGAACTAAATGACCCATTCCCAATATATGCTGGCAGTAGAACATGAGTTTTTTCATAATGCTTATACCTCTTTATGGCTGCTATATTAATGGCTATTATTTATGTACTTATTGTTCCAATTCAAATTAAGTAGAACACCGTAATTAATTAAAGGTTTGTAGTGTAGACGCTCGTAAGAGCAGCTACTTGCAGAAGTCGCTAGCGCCTACCCGTAGGGTGGACTTCAATCCTCAAAAAAGGGCTAGAGTAACTTACTACGAACTTCTTTCAATATATTTACGTTACTTAACATAGTTTGATTTATTCCCGCCGACTTACTTAGATTGATAACCAACTATTTTGAACAGCTATTAATGAATTTGTTTGTGTGAGTTTGCAATAAATAAATTGCGATTGAGCATTTGTGATTTTATCAGCTAACAAATTTCTAATCTGATGAGTAATTCTGGGTAGTCCTTCTAGGTCGATGGTGAAATTCGCTTGATTATTTTCTAGTTGTTGCTGAAGTTCTTGTATTAAGGTATTCGGTGTCAGATGTTCAGGATGAATAGCTTTAAACAACCCTAGTTGCTGCATTCTTTGCGATCGCACAAATTGTTCTTGGGAGGGTTTGATTCGCGGTACAACTACAGCTGGTTTTCTTGCCGAAAGAATTTCACACACTGTGTTGTAACCACCCATCGATACCACTGCATCCGCCGCTGTCATATAACTCATCAAGTCATCGGTAAATTCCTCGAACTGCACTTGCGGATGTGCTTTTGCTATTTGATATAATGCCTGTTTTTGCTCTGTTGGCATCTCCGGGCCGCAAATAATCAAGCTTTTGATGCGATGTGTGTCTGTCAGCAATTTCAGTCCTGTGAGATAGGTATCAATTAACTGATAACCGTCTTCACCTCCACCAGGCGTTACCAATGCCAGTTTTTCATCGGTTGCTAGCTGTAACTCTTCACGGATGGTATAGCGTTGCTTATCTCCTGGTGGTTTGCGAATATATCCACAAAACTGTACTTTCCGTGCAACCGCAGCCGGAAACTGATATTCTTTGGGCAAATTAAATACCTCTGGCATTCCAACTACAAGCACCCGATCGTAGAATTTTTCTACAGCTTCGTAATAGCTATGCTTGTGCCACTCTGCGATCGTTTTTTCTGGGGTGTCGAGAATATCTCTCAGTAGTAGTACGAAGCGGGTTTGTGGCAACTTTGCCTGCAAGTAATCTAAAGTCGGTGCAAGTTCATTTTTAATGCCGTAGGGCTTTTTATCTACCAGCACCAGATCCGGCTTATAATTAATCGCTGCCGATAAAATCAGATCCGATCGCATCTTCACTGTTTCATTGATGTCTGTACCCAGGTATTTGACAGCGATATTGCCCGTTTCTCCTCGGTTCAAACAGGGAAGCTTGATGTAATCAAGTCCTTTGGGTAGGCGAAAGCCTTGTAGCATTGGTGAACCAGACAGCAGCAAAATGGAAAGATCATCTATTTCACCTAGCAGGTGTTCGCAAATCGCCAGCATTCTGCGAATGTTGCCCAAACCGAAGGCATCATGGGAATAAACTAGCAGTCTCATCGTTCATATCCTCTTTGGTGCAGGTGCAAGAGATACTAAGAAACCGCCAAGAGTTCATTAGTAACGGTT
>JANZYY010000366.1 GCA_026419705.1 Fischerella sp. | reverse complement strand
ATAAGAGACAGGTTGTGAGAGCTTGCTGTCAGGGCTTTAGCCCTTGAAATTGAGCGAAGACAACGCTGACTACAAACCCCTCAGAACTAATGACATGAACCAGTAATTGGTTGGTGGTTGATTGGTAGGTTTTAGTAACTGATTCCAAACAACTAACAACTAACAACAAAATTACCGGAGTAGTTGCTAAAAACCAACTACTCCGGCATAGTTAACAAACCTTAGTCAAAGAATCTTAGCTCCTGCGCAACCGCTCTTAAAAAAACACAGACAAGAAGCGAAAATACGCGCGTTAACCCCAAGAAAAACGGAAAACAGAGTTTGGATTTCTGTATTTAGGGTAGGTGTATGGTTCAAGATTTCAGATTGGGAAAAATTTGTGAAAAGCAGAGATTGTTGTTTAAGATTGGGCGTTGAATTTTTGATTTTCAAATTCATACATCCAAAAATATATATTCCCAATCCAAAATCAAAAATCGTCAGTTCATTAGTCGTTTTCCCATTCTTCTCGACCAATCAAATCACCAATGCGATCGCGCAACAAAAAGTCACACTTTTCTAATTCAGATTCAATACATACCCACTCTCGTGCTGGTATATATTGACAGAGAGTATATATTGGTTGCTGTCTGCTAACCACTCCCTTTTGTACTAGTCGCCGCGCTTCGTCTTGAATTACCTCCAAAGAGTAGTAGCTGATAGAAGGCACCGTATTCACACTCATGGGTCTTTACTCACAATTTTACACGCAAGTAGTGTTCCCAAAATATATTAGGAACCAACATAGGAACGATAGGTCTATAGCTGGGATTTTGTAATTTGGTATACGGAACTATTTTCATTTTGACGCTATACACCCTCAAATTATGTAAAAAAATGTTAAGTTTGTCAACAAAATCTGATATTTTATCTTCAAACCTCCGGGTCAGGAGATGAAATTGTTGTGTAACTTATCTTGGTTCGGTCTCAAACCTTGATATTTTCTAGATTTCAGCAAAAATGCACATAAATTAATATCGGATTTTTGCATCTGTCTATAGGAAAACACTCAAATAATCTGTGGTGCAAGCATGGGTATAAACTGCTGCAAGTCATAAAACCAACAGTATACTACTCAAGCTTGTAGAACTTTCTTTGTTAATAATTTCTTAAATAAACTTTCGGCATTTGCTGAAGTCTAGCACTGTTAAGAAAGAAATTTCTTCGGAGAAACAGATTGTAGCAATATGGAATAAGCAATTTTAGGTTAGGCGATCGAGGGTGTTGAGAGTCGAGAAATTACGGACTTGAGTCAGATGCCTCATTTTTATTTACGTATTATTGTTGATATTTGATGTATAAATAAATATATTTATCTTGTTTTGTTGCTTGTTGTTAATTTATGTAAAAGATTATGCAATATTTTTGTTTGAATTATAAGTTTATTTGATGATATACGAACAAATCCATCCCGACACTAATGTATAAAAAGGATCGTGTTTGCAACACCAAGAGGATAAAGATACATTTAAACAGACGCGATGGGAGCGCGTCTGTTGAAGGAGCGGTCTATTTCTGAGAGCAAGTTGTTGTTTACGTGACTGAATCTATGAAATTAGCTATTTTCCTCTTTGTTGTCGTATTCACCCTCTCGCCAATCTTCTGGTTTACGCTCTTGCTGGATTCGGTTCAATAGCGATAGCACCTTGGTACCGCGTTCTATAGAACGGTCTTCAATAAATACGACCTCTGGCGTGCGACGCAGACGCACCCGCGCCCCTAGTTCGCTACGGACGTAACCCGTCGCTGACTTTAAGCCTGCCATGGTTTCTGCTTTGGCTTCTTCTGTGCCATAAATTGACACGTAAATTTTGGCGTGTTGCAAATCGCCAGAAACATCAACATCAGTAATACTTACCATTCCTGTGCCTACACGGTCATCCTTGATGCCATTGAGCAACATTTGGCTAACTTCCCGTTTAATCAATTCAGCAACGCGGGAAACGCGGCGATTTGTAGCCATAAAAATCATTCCTCCTTACAGAGGTTGTACTAGTTAAGACAGTTTCGGTTTTTTACCGTGGAATTGTTGAGACTGAGAGGGATTTAGCTGTTAGCGGTTACTCGGGAGCAAGCCCTACTGTTATAAATTAAACCCTAAATTGTACTCAAACCCAGCATTGCCCGCAGGGTAAGAGTAATAAAAACCATTCCGCCAACAAACAAGCCCAAGAGGGCAATCAATGTGACTGGGCGTTTTAGCAACGGTGCCAATGGTGTAAACGCGTTTAAAAACACGCCTAACAGAGTAGTGATAAAATAGCGGAAGTAACGAAAAACATTATCCCAAAATCCGTCAAACATCTTAAGCTAGAATTGTTTTGCTTTTAATTTTATGTATGTTTGCTGTCACCAGGCAATGGTCGGGGCGAATCATTTGTTGCTCTTTCTGCTTTGGAAATTCAGCAGGTGGATTTTGCAAATATACTAGATTATGCCACAAGCAGGGATAATTTTGTCTTTGATCCTTTATCCTTTTCTATTTTCTCGATTGTAGCAAATTTATTTAGATAGTTATTATTAAATGGTACAATACATATTGATTAAAACTGCTTCAGATTAACTGTTTTTTTAAATAAATAAAAATTTCCCGCTGAGGTGAATTGAAGCGATAGCAAAAATCATGTTTTAGAAATCGACCACCGATACACACAAATATACACCGATTGGCTATCTCTGAGCATTCACTTCACCAGCTGTTGTTTGCTCTACTATAAACGATTGGGCTGTTTTCAACAAAAATTCTGTAAATAAATGCGCCTTCGGAATCCACGTTAGACGTAATTCACTTTTGACTACAACATTTGAGAAATACTAGATTTGGCTTCTTCCCGCACTAGTCCCCCCAAAGGGGGGAAATAGGGAAGATAAAAATTATTGGCTGTTGGCTGGGAAATTGAGTAAGCTTGAATAGTAAGCATTTACAGTCAATGGATAAAGCCTGGGAAAATCAGTTGATATGAGATAGGCTTTAGCTTGTTTGAACTTCAGTGTTACCGTTGCGGATCGCCCATGCAAGTTCCAGCAGTTGAGTCCAACGCCTTTGCAATTGTTTGGGAGTGCATTTGAGAATCTTGGCGATCGCTTGATCGGTTTGTTGTGCAGCTTTAAGTTGCAAAATTTGCCGCTGCTGTTCGGAAAGTCGATCCAAAAAGCGTTCCCACTGCTGGGAAGACAGACCCAACTTTTGTTCTATACCGACGCCCAACCATTGATGTACCAATTGCCACTGGTGTGTACGAGCAAACTTTTCGACATGGTACTTAAAACGCTGTTGCAAATAATCCCGCTGGCGACTGGTTAAACCAAGAATTTGGTCAATTTCTGGTGCTGAGAGGTCTTGGAGTTTTAATGCCAGGTAATTTATACAATCGTGTTGACCTTGAGATTCGAAATATCTTACCAATTCTGAGATGACGCGATCGCGTTCGCTATCTTCGGCTGGATCGAAACTTGGCTGGGAAATCATTTGCGATCGCAACTGCTGTACCGCTGATTGACGCTGATAAGATTCGGCTTCTCCACTCTTAGCAGTTTCCACCGCCATTTCAAAGTCTACACTGGTTTCTGGGGGCAGACGACGAGCAAAACCTTGAGCACGCAGTATAATCAACTGCTGATTACCACCACCAGGTAAATTAATGCGGCGCTTCGCATACTGTTCTGTAAACGCCATGTATTCCGCAAGTTGCAAATGAGTACGCGGGGTGTAATCTTCTGATAGTTCATTTTCCCGCCGGAAAGCTTTAATCGCTTCCAGATAAAATGCTTGTAGAAAATCTTCAATTAAGTTGTAACGAGCTTGAAATCCTAACTCAATTCCCCCTCCAGCAACATGGCGATAAACCATAGCACCTAAGCTGCTATGCAATTCTATGCGCCCTTGTTTAGAACCAAGTTGGTAATAATTCAAACATTTTTGCAGGCGATGACGCGCTAGGGTAACTTGCCAAGACTTAATTTGTCCGGAATTTTGGATGCGATGGCTTTTATCGCAAATGCGTTCTACTTCTTTGGCGATGCGCTGTGCTACTGCTTGTACGCAACTAGGTGCAGCTTTCACCTGTGCTTGCATTTCTTTACATAGAAATTTCACTAAGGCTTCGGTATGTGGATTAACAGCAGGTGTAGGGAAAGGTACATTGACAAAGTCGGCTTTCATGATATTTTCGGAAGTGGTATTGCACCGTAACGATATGACAAAATTTGCCAGGACAATCTCTTAGTTTTAATCTTTCAAGAGTCACCCCAAGCACTGCTTACATGTAAGAATTTAAGAAATCTTTGTGAGTTCCAGTTCGGGTAATGTGTCGGTTTTTCTACAAGCAACTGAACAAAGGCTGAAACACGAATATTCACTATTTACTTACAATCAATCAAAGCCTTACTATGCCAAAGTTTTTTCCTATTACAGCTATAAACGCATTTCACTTCGTCAGTATGACAATTATAAAAGTGGAGTCTTTTTATCTCTGGTTTCCGAAACTTAAAAATCAGCTTGTGAAGTCAAACTTTTTATAGCCATGCTGCTGCTTTTTCCCAACCTAAACCCTGCCGTATCATTATTGGTTTCTCCCCCGTTAAGTCCAAAATCGTGGAAACTTCATAACTTGGTTCCTCACCAGTATCTACAATTACATCTACCAAGTCTTCTAAACGATCGAATAAATCTACCCGTGACAAAATTGGTTCTGGTTCCACTCCCACGCTTTTATTAGCTGTCTCCTCTGGTGGTAAATGTGCTGAAGTAGAAATAATTGGGTTTCCTAATGCCCTTAACAAAGCTAGACATACTTGATGGTTTGGCACTCTAATCCCTGTAGTTTTTCGTTTGGGATTTTGGACTAGACGCGGAACTAACTTGGTCGCAGGTAATAAAAAAGTATAAGGTCCCGGAATTAGGTGCTTCATAATCCGGTAAGCAGTATCGCTCACAATCGCATAAGTTGCTACATTGGAAAGCGATGGGCACAAGAATGTCAGTGGTTTATCATTTGCTAACTGCTTGATTTTACGCACTCGTTCCACCGCCGACTTAGCATTTATATCACAACCAATGGCATAGACTGTATCAGTTGGATAAAGCATAACTGCGCCATGAGAGAGCGCCGCTCGTATTTCATTTATACGGCGAATTTGGGGATTATCAGGATGGATTGAGAAAATTTTTGCCATAGATTTTGTTATTTGTTGATAGTTGGTAGTTGTTTGGAAAAAGAACAACCGACACCCAACACCCAACATTCAACACCCAACGACTCACAAATGTTATGGTTAAAATTGCTTATCTTCAATGTCCAACTGGTATTTCTGGTGATATGTGCTTGGGAACATTGGTAAGTTTAGGTGTTCCCTTGGAGTATTTAATCGAAAAACTTAATAATTTGGGGATTGGACATGAGTATAAATTATGGGCTGAACTTGTTCAGCGCCACGGTCAGCAGGCAACGAAAGTTCATGTAGAGTTATTACACAATCATCACCACCATGAGCATACTCATCATCATCGCCTTTTGCCAGAGATAGAACAGATGATACTCAAAGCTGAACTGCCAGCAAGAGCAGAAGCTTGGAGTTTGGCAGTATTCCGACAGTTAGCGATCGCGGAAGGTGCGGTACATGGTATTGCTC
>JANZYY010000365.1 GCA_026419705.1 Fischerella sp. | reverse complement strand
TGACAGCTGATCGGACACCATCTGCACCACTTCTAGTTCTGATTCTGGAATTGAACGAGGTTCCGAGTGGTGAGACACCAGCAGTCCCCAAAGTTGATCGTGATGCATGATGGGCACTACAACAGAGGACTTAACCCCCATTGCAGTCAGGTATTCCACATGACATGGATCTACAGGACAGTAGTAGTTTTCTTCAGAGAAGATTTCTTCATCTTCCAAATCATCCAAGGGAATTCGACCAATTTGTTGAGTATCAAGATTCACAATTGAACGTACCCGTGACTTGACAAATAGCTCTCGTGCCTCCGGTGGAATGTCATCTGCTGGAAAATTTAACCCCAGTAGCGAAGGCAACCTATCGCTATCCACGGACTCTGCTATGACTTGACCGCTTTGATCCGGATGAAATTTGTAAATCTTGACGCGATCGCTTCTAAGAAATGAGCGTAACTCTGCCACTGTTGTTGTCAAAATATCTTGCAAATCTGCCGATAGACGGATGCGGTTTGCAATACGAAGTCGTATGGTTTCTGGCTTGATAATAACCTGCATGCGTTACAAGACAATGAGATATTGCTTTCGGTTAATTTAAGATTAAATCTCACCAAAAATGCAATTACATCAATTAAGTTAGGTTTTAATATATATGAAAATTTATACAATATTTTTATGAGGACATAATTATTGTTAATTTTTATGTCCCAATTATGTAAATTAATTAATCATCCAGAAGTACTTACGCCAACAAGCATGAAACAATACTTAACTTTCTACTTTCTGCTTCCTGCATAATGGGGTTATTTTCAAGCTGGCTCAGCGTTAAGCAAAATATTTCTTAGGATTTCTGGTTTGTGAAAAATATTTTTAATTGACGTAGACCCGTAGCGGCTTACCGCAGGCTACCACAAAGAAGACATAGACGCGCAGCGACTTCCTGGAGGGTAGGACACAAAAGAAAGAGAAGAAAAGATTTCACGAATGATTTAGGATTGCCATAACAGTATTTTGGTTGCTTAGATATTATTGATAAGGTGGGCAATACCCACCTATAGAATTAAGTTTCTACAGCCTCAGCAAAGCGGATCTTCAGATAGTCTTCATCCATTTTGGCTCCTGCTGGTTGTAGTGTTGCCAAGGCTTGCGGCAACACTAAGTTGCGACGATGATTACCAATAGTAATGTTTAATTCATCGCCTGATTTACTCAGTTGAATTTGGTTTTTCGGAATACCGGGTAAGTACAATTCCAAGCTGTATTGATTTTTTTCTTGGACGACTCTGATTGTGGTTTCTTTATAATAAACTTGAGTCGGATCTTCATCTTTATAGAGCGTTTCTTTAAGGTGCTCTAGCGCTGTTAAGCCGCACATTTCTTCAGAAAATAGAGGTACTTCCTTCACAGGTAAAGGGTGAAAGTTCTCATGAATCTCCTGACGATATTGCTGTTGGTTATCTTTCCAGCGCTGGAAGAAAGGGTCTTGAACTTCCTCAGGAATGATGCGATTTGCTACAACTAAATCTGTCGCAACATTATACAAACTCAGATAAGCATGGGCACGCAGAGATTCTTTTATGACCATCTTTTCTGGATTAGTAATCAGACGCACTGAAGTTTGACTGTTGTCAGTCAATACTTTTTCCAATGCTTCAATTTGTTGATAAAATTCGTAAGGTGCATCCATCACTTCTTTATCTGGCAAAGAAAAACCAGCGATGGGTTTAAAAAGAGGCTCAACCAGAGGTCTAAGGGCAACTGAAATATTTTGAAACGGTTTGTAAAAACGCCGCATATACCAACCGCTGACCTCTGGTAAACTCAAAAGTCGCAATGCTGTACCAGTAGGAGCAGAATCGATAATTAAAACATCAAAATCGCCTTCATCGTAGTGGCGTTTCATCCTGACTAAGCCAAAAATCTCATCCATGCCCGGTAAGATTGCCAGTTCTTCCGCTTGTACTCCTTCCAAACCCCGTGCCTGCAAAACTTGGGTAATGTAGCGTTTGACAGCACCCCAGTTTCCCTCTAACTCTTGCAGCGCATCTAATTCTGCACCCCACAAATTTGAGCGAATTTTGCGGGGCGCGTGTTCCAATTCCAAGTCGAAACTGTCTGCCAACGAGTGAGCAGGGTCTGTACTCAACACTAATGTCCGATAGCCAAGTTCTGCACAACGAAGCCCTGTGGCGGCTGCTACGGAAGTTTTACCTACGCCGCCTTTCCCTGTCATTAAAATTACACGCATGGATGATTCTGTTCTGTCTGAGAATAATTCACATTTATTTACATTATCGATTGTTTAGCCAGAAAATGCTGCTTTAACACGTCGAGGCGGGAACAATTCCAGTAATCCACGTGAGATACAATCAAGCCATCCGAGTTCAGGCGTAATTCACTCCAGCCAGAGATAGAGATGCGCGGTTTCCAGGGAAGAGGGGTATTCCAGCTGAGTGTCCACTGAGTTTTAATGGTGTCTCCCTCTTTTTGGATGTCGTGCAAGTCCATTTTGGGGTTTAAAAAGAAAGTCTCGATGAATTTAATCATTTGCTTGTATCGCTGAATACCCCAAAATTTGTTCAGCGGATCTTGAAAATAAACGTCTTCAGCGTAGATGCTGTAAGTTTGATTGACAGGAAATCTCTGATAATCCTCTTTGAGGATTTGAATAATATCCATAGTCAGTATGGGACTTTTTTACGATCTCTTTATTTTGAGGTTATCGCAAAATATACAGTTTGGTGTTTTGATTGTTGGTCGCAATTTAAATCATCCTACTCACATTTTGCAACCTATATTTTGTTTTTACTAGTTAACGTTAACTTGGCATTGCTGATTTCATGTATGAAAATAATTTTAGGTAATACCAAAATTCTTGAACAGACCTAATATATCGCATCTCTGCATTTAGGTGGTGTATCGCATCTCCACATTTAGATTCTTTTATCCTTTTTGATAACATCTTTGATTTTACGTTTTTGTAAGAAACTAGACATGAATGGATGTTCAAAGACTAAGTAGAAAGGGACAATGGGAAAGTGACCGTATAAAGAATAACATCTTTATTTACAGGGTTAATTGCAAGCTATGTAGATACTGATTGAGTGGAGTTAAGACTACAACATGAAGGTAGATATATAGGAGCATACTTCAGCTTTTTGAAGAGAGTTTACGCTTTTCTTGATTAATTAATCAAGTATAAATAAAAAGAAAAAAACTACAAATTGATTACCGTCAATAAGCGTCAGTGCAACAGCGATCGCTACGTAACCATCAGAACATACTTGTGAATAAGTATATATTCGGAGTTATTGACGAAATTTGCAAAAACCTTTGGACAAGATAAATTAATAATTGAATTATTACCGCATTGATTCACCCTTTAACATCGAAGTAGATAAAAAAAGCAACGCATATCCTGAATATACAAACAAACATCTATTTCTTATGACTTATGACTATTGAACGAGTACATCCACCACAATATCCTAAAGTTGAATTTGTGCGACGAGGAATGGCATTTGGAATTGATTTTTTGATTGTTTGGTTGCTTAGTTCTCTATTAGGAACGAGTGCACTTGGTATTCAATTTCTCCAGATCCTTGTTTTTGCGATTGCTTGGCTAGTGTTGCGAGTAGTGGTTGTATACAATAATCAGGGACAGAGTTTAGGGCGCTATGCCTTAGACATGAGAGTGCTGGACGTCGAATGGGGTAGAGTTCCGGACTTGCAAAGTTTATTGAAGCGAGAGTCAATAGTTGGTGTCGGTGCGCTTTTGCTTTCTATTACCTTGAACAACATCATCCGCAATCCCACTGCTATACTGCTAATGCTTCCCTTAGCAATTGACTGTGGTGCTGCCGTATCCGATCATCAGCTGCGGCAAACTTGGCATGACCGTTATGCTAGGACTATGATCGTTTCGTCGCGTCGAGGCTATTCGCTAGATATAAAAGTCAAGCGAATGCTTGAAAGTGTGCGGCAAAATATGAGAAGATAGAAATTTGTGTTAATTATTCTCAGACTCAAATTGTTTGTAAGGTTATGGCAAAGGCTAAGGGTGTCCGTATCACAGTGACACTAGAATGTACAGAGTGTCGTACAAATCCAAACAAGCGTTCTCCAGGTGTTTCGCGTTATACATCGACTAAGAATCGTCGCAACACCACCAATCGCTTAGAACTGAAAAAGTTCTGCCCACACTGCAATAAACATACTGTTCACAAGGAAATCAAGTAAATCAACAACCATGAGTTATTATCGTCGCCGTCTGTCTCCAATTAAACCAGGAGAACCAATCGATTACAAAGATGTAGATTTGCTGCGTAAGTTTATCACCGAACGCGGTAAGATATTGCCGCGTCGGATTACTGGACTTACATCTCAGCAACAACGAGCATTAACATTAGCGATTAAACGCGCTCGAATTTTGGCTTTGTTGCCGTTTATCAACACAGAAGGTTAAATTGATTTTGGATTTTGCGAAAAGTTTGAGCGGAGGTTTCCTCCGTTCGCGAAGCGTCCCGGAGGGAACTTCAAAGCTTTTCAAGACGGATTTTTGGGATTTAAAACAATCCAAAAAAAGCATCAGGTAGATGACAACTTGGTGTTTGTGAGTCCAAAATCTAAAATATTTAAGTGAAGGAGTGCAAGATCGACTCTTGAACTCAAAAACTTTGGATTTCAGATTAAATACTGGTTATTTAAATCTAGAATCTAACTAAAACCGAAAGTTTGAATTAATTGCGAGGCTTGTGGAGAAGGGGACGCTAGTTGAATTTAGACTTCAAGGCGATCGCCGTCTGGGTGTAGTAGATAAACCAGACGGCAAAACCCGTTGGTTCGTAATCGACGAACGGGGTCAATCTCATAGTCTCACGCCTCGACAAATTACCTATACAGTCAACGGGCAGACTTACAAGCCTTCACAGGTTTCCAACTTTCTGGAACAAATCAAGCCCTACTTAGATCCATCGAGTTTAGAAGTTGCTTGGGAATTACTGGTAGAGGGTGGGGAAACAATAACGCCAGCAGAAATGGCGAATTTGTTGTTTTCCGAATCAGAACCACCTCAATGTTATGCAGCCTACTACTTGTTGTCCGAAGATAAAATCTATTTCAAGCAAAAGGGAGATTCTTACGAACCGCGAACGGCGGCTCAAGTAGCGGAACGCAAACACCAATTAGAAGTTGAGGCGCTGAAAGCGAAAGGACAGCAGGAATTTTTGGCTCGTGTAGAGCAAGCACTCAAGGGTGAAGCAGTTGAGTGGCAAAGACACGATCGCCACCGTTTGGAAGCCCTGGAAAAATATGCAGCATTGCTTGCTGACGTTGTGCGTGTCGGTCTAAATTATGATTCTCTAGCTCGCGCTTACCCACCACCAGCACCAGTTCAAGAAACGATGAACATGCTGGGGCGTTCTGCTACTCCCCAAGGGGCCTTTCAACTATTAGTGGACTTGGGTTGGTGGGGTCCTCACGAGAACTTATTTTTGCGTCGTTCGTCAATTCCAGTTCAATTCCCAACCAAGGTATTAGAAGTGGCCCAACAGCGATTGGAATCACCACCAACAGATCCAGATACAAATCGCCTGGATCTCACCCATCTCAAGGTTTACACAATAGATGATGAAAGTACCACCGAAATAGACGATGGTTTAAGTTGGGAGTTGCTTGAAGATGGGCGAGAAAGGCTGTGGGTACAT
>JANZYY010000364.1 GCA_026419705.1 Fischerella sp. | reverse complement strand
TATTTCGATACTTATCTCAACTCACTACTAAATACCAACAGCCAACAAATTCAAGCTCAAATCTCAACTCCTGCGGATGGTTATCCTAAAATGTAAACGTACATTTGTACTATGAAGTTTGGTTGCAATGGGCAATAACAAAAAGGTATGGCGAGACCAATTGAGCGAATTGAGCGGGATCTTGCAGTGTTAGAAGAGGCGATCGCGGCGATCGCCCAAGAACTCAAAACTGCTTATGTCAGCTATCTAACTACCTTAGGGCAAGCTGTGCGGCACCAATTGATTCTGGCAGTCTATCATCTATGTACTCAGAGGTATTCCGAAAACTTTCTCAAATTGAGCTTGAGTCAGCGGCAAAATTTGCAACAGTCCATTCGCAAGTTAGGTCAACAAGCAGCAGAGCAATTACTAGCTCTTATAAACAACGATCAACAACAACCATCGCCCAAACAAGTAGAAAGTGACACAGTAGATGAGCGGGGTCAGAGCCTTGCAGGGATTTCCTCCTTGATGGTAGCTGACGTTGAAAGTGAGGACGAACAGAAAAAAGAAGAAGGGGAAGAAGATGAAAAAAATGCTCACTTTTCCCCCTCATCTTCTTACCCTGTGTTCCCATCCTCTTCAAACCCGATAGAACTAGCAAAATGGCAACAGTACATAGAGAAGTCAGCACAAGACACGCTCAGAAAAATTTCTCGTGAGACTAATCTCTTATTACAAAAAGCCAAGATCTTACCCAAACAACTACCAGAACCGATTTTAGAAGCACCTGGCTTAGATGCATCTGCAGAGTTAGTACCAGCTCCACCCAACCTCTTAAACTTAGTAATTGGAATTGAAAATGAACAGGAGTCAGAAGAATCCAGCCTGACACAAATCATGGCTATTAACTTGCGTCTTGTAGAAATTGAATTTGCGGATACCAAACTATCGTCAGAACGCAAGCAGATTCGCAATATCCTAGCTCAACTCAACAAACTTGGGTTGGACTATCAAAAAAAACAGCGAGAGCGTTCAGTTGCTGAAGCTGAAGCAGCATGGCGCGCTAGTTGGTTTGAAGATTAGTCATTAGTCTTTTAGTCAAAGGACTAATGGCTAATAACCAATGACCAATGAATAATCACCAATGACCAATGACAAACCAGACTGGATAAGATTGCAAAAAGCCCTAGCGATAGAAGCAGAACAAGGCTTTACTGACTTGGTGGGTAGACAATACCGCTTCAGTGAGTTTCTCACTTTGATTTTTGGCAAATTTCCAATCGGTTTACCAAGTGATGAACGCCGTCGTTGGCAAGAACTAGCAGTTCAATTTGCCAAGTATCCAAATCTGGAACTAGAAGCTAGACAACAGTTAGTCACTGAGACTCGCAGGTATCTTTATCAATTACAACAGCAGCAGGAGGCAGGAAATCAATTTTCCGATCATTTCTTCGCGTCTTCTTCTTTGCGATCCAAAGTCCCAAATTCCAAATCTCAAATCGTTGCAGAAGTAAGTCGCAATCTCGCCCCCAAGCTAGACCAAAAACTAAGCGATTTACCAGAAATAGGACTCAGAAAAGCTGAGAAACTAGCGCGTCTTAGTTTATACACTGTGCGTGACCTGCTGTTTTACTATCCCCGCGACCATATTGATTATGCGCGTAAGGTAAGTATCCGTGAGTTGCAAGCTGGTGAAACGGTGACGATAGTGGCGACGGTAAAGAGTTGCAACTGCTTTACTAGCCCAAAAAATAAAAAGTTGACAATTTTAGAGCTCGTATTGCGGGATAATACTGGACGAATCAAAATTGGTCGCTTTTTTGCGGGTACGCGCTACACCAGTCGCGCTTGGCAAGAGAATTTAAAGCGGCGCTACCCAGTCGGTAGTACTGTGGCGGCCTGTGGATTGGTGAAAGCAAATAAATACGGTTTGACGCTAGAAGATCCGGAATTGGAAGTTTTAGCCCATCCAGGCGATACTATAGAGTCATTGACTATCGGGCGAGTGGTACCTGTTTATGGCTTAACAGAGGGAGTGGGAGCGGATCTGATGCGACAAGCAGTTATTGCTGTTTTGCCTGCTGCGGCTGACCTTAAAGATCCCCTACCCAGCGGCTTAAGGAGTAAGTATGGGTTGATGGAATTGAAGAATGCGATCGCCAACATTCATTTTCCCTCAGATAGCGAAACTCTGCAACACGCCCGTCGCCGTCTTGTCTTTGATGAATTTTTCTATTTGCAACTAGGTCTACTGCAACGCCAGCACAAAGCCAGACAAATACAAACCAGCCCTATCCTTGCTCCCAGAGGTCAGTTACTAGAAAAATTTTACGACATACTGCCTTTTAAACTTACTAACGCCCAGCAACGAGTCATCAACGATATTCTCAACGACTTGCAAAAATCAGTACCAATGAATCGCCTAGTACAAGGCGATGTTGGTTCTGGGAAAACGATTGTAGCTGTAGTTGCCATCCTTGCTGCCATTCAATCAGGCTATCAAGCCGCACTCATGGCTCCCACAGAAGTTTTAGCAGAACAGCACTATCGCAAATTAGTTAGCTGGTTTAACCTGCTGTATTTACCAGTGGAATTACTGACAGGATCTACGAAAGCTGCCAAAAGACGACAAATTCATGCCCAGTTAGAAACGGGAGAATTACCCTTATTGGTGGGAACTCATGCCTTGATTCAAGACCCCGTCAACTTTCAGCGTTTGGGTTTAGTAGTTATTGACGAACAGCACCGCTTTGGGGTAGAGCAGCGGGCGCGATTGCAGCAAAAAGGTGAGCAACCCCATGTATTAACTATGACAGCTACGCCCATTCCCCGGACACTAGCGTTAACAATCCACGGGGATTTGGATGTAAGTCAAATTGATGAATTGCCACCAGGACGGCAAAAAATTCAAACCACGGTGCTAACGAGTCAGCAACGTGCCCATGCTTATGACTTGATTCGTCGGGAAATAGCCCAAGGAAGGCAAGCTTATGTGGTTTTGCCCTTGGTAGAAGAATCGGAAAAACTAGATGTGCGCTCGGCAGTAGAAGAGCATCAAAGGTTACAGCAAAGCGTATTTCCGGAATTTCAAGTAGGGCTGCTGCACGGACGCATGAGTTCTACTGAAAAAGACGACGCCGTCAGTAAATTTCGTGACAATAAAACTCAAATCTTAGTTTCTACTACAGTAGTTGAAGTGGGAATAGATGTGCCCAATGCTACAGTAATGCTGATTGAAAATGCAGAGCGATTCGGTTTATCTCAATTACACCAGCTGCGGGGACGTGTAGGTCGGGGTGCGGCTCAGTCCTACTGTCTGTTGATGAGCAGTTCGAGAAGCCCTGATGCACAGCAACGACTGAAAGTATTAGAACAATCCCAAGATGGCTTTTTTATCTCCGAAATGGATATGCGTTTTCGCGGCCCCGGTGAAGTGCTGGGAACTCGTCAGTCTGGTCTACCAGATTTTACTTTAGCGAGTTTGGTGGAAGATGAGGAAGTGCTGATGCTGGCGCGACAAGCTGCGGAAAAGGCGATCAAAATAGATGCGACTTTGGAGCGCTGGTATTTGATGAAAGAAGAATTGAAGTATCGGTATGAGCGGTTAATGGGTGGAGCAATTTTGACATGATATTCCGATTGTTTGTTTAAATAAGTCGCTAAGTACAGCTTTGCATAAAATCGTAGTGTTTTTAAATGCAGAGGCTCGCAGAGTCAGCGCGGAGGCTCGCAGAGTTTTTCTAGACAGAATTCACTATGAATTAATTAAAAGAAAGTGACTTTGGGGATTTATCCAGGTGTTTTTGCTGTCAAAGGTTAAGATGCATTTAGTCCTATATTTGTCTGAAATGATATGACAACAGCTAACGCTAAACGCTTTACTATAACTGAATACGACCGTTTAGCAGAACTCGGATTCTTCAGTGAAGATGACCGAGTTGAGCTAATTAGGGGAGAAATTATCTACATGGTAGCTAAAGGAAAAGCACATTCAACTTTGAATAGACGGTTGACCAGAGAATTATCAATACTGCTCGGTACTCGTGCTACTTTACAAAATCAAGATCCTGTGATTATATCCACCGATAGCGAACCTGAACCTGATGTAGCAATTCTCCAAAATCGAGCTGATGATTATCTTAGCGCTCATCCCACTCCAGCTGATATTTTACTTTTAATTGAGATAGCTGATTCATCTTTAAAATATGACCAAGAGGTGAAATTACCACTTTATGCAGAAGCAGGTATTGCTGATTATTGGATATTTAATTTAGTAGCAAATTATCTAGAATATTACAGCGAACCTTATCAAGATTTGCAAGGTAAATTTGGTTATCGCAAAAAGGTAATTTTTCTGCCTAATGAATCAGTTAATTTGCCATGTTTTCCTGATTTAGTTCTGGATTTATCCAAGGTTTTTCCCCAAAAGATGCAGTAGGGTTGATAGCGTGAAAACTGACATCTTGCACCATACCCTGCCCAAAGGGCTACACCCCACGATTGGCAGAACCGGAGGCTGTTAACCTCACCTGTCCCCTTGAAGGGTGGTAGCAAGGGATTGGAGGCTGTCGTGGTGGTTGTTGCAAGTGGTACAAGATATTAGAAAAGGAACGCGATCGCCCAATTCACCCTCCCTTTACAACTAGACTTTCCATTGCCTGTTGCAAGTCTTTCGTCAAGTCAGCAACGGCTTGCCTAGCACCATGACGACTCGCTTTATAAACTGGGTAACGTTCTGAAACTGATATTGGTTCACCTACAGTTATTTTCGCCCGTTGCTTACCCAATAGTGGACGTTTAAATGGGTTCCCACCTTTAATCCGAGTTACCACATCCGATATTAACAAAGTTGTTTCCGCAAACCTTTCAGCAGTGGGTTTTTCGCGCACGTAATTGCCTGTGACAGCAACTAAACTTTCTACTAACCGCATGTGCCACATTCGTAAATTCGCTTCTTCAGCAATGCGATCGCCTAACGCTCTTTCTAACAGTGATAGTGCTTTAATATCTTTAAAATCTTCTCTAAAAATATAATTCCAGCCAGCCTGTTCTACTCGACGACAGCGGTCATTAAAATTTCCTTTAGGTTGCAAGTAAAAATACTGCTCTGCTACTTGTAAAACCACATCCAAAAGCACTTGTAAACGAGCAGCGATTATCTCATTCACATCTTCGGTTTGCCGAGACACGAAATTTCGCGTCTCTGCAACTGGCAGTTTTTGATGATAAAACCGTGTATAAAACTGTTCCATTAACGTTAGCAAGCGTTCTGCTAAACGCAATAAGCGAGAATACAAGGACTCTTGTAGAGACGCGCCATGGCGCATCTCTACAACTGGTAAACCACTATCGGCTTCTAATTCACTCAACAAATTAGCGATCGCACTCCAAGGAGATTTAACGTAACTATATTGAATTCCGATTGGTAAAATTAGAACCTGTTGATCTCGTCCAGATTTGTGCAAGTCTTCAGCACACCAAAAGCCAAATTGGGCGATTCCGGGTTCGAGTGGGTTGACGATTTCCGAAAGTCCGTTAGTGACACCTTCTGGGGCTGCAGCCATTGGGAAGCGACCATTGGCAAACAACTCCCGCGCCGATCGCAAACCCGTCCAGTCTGCTTTACCCCTTTGGATTGGTGTAGCACCCAAATGAGAAGCAATCCAGCCAACACAAGCACCGGCCCACAAAGGAATACCGCGATCGTAGATAAAATGAGCATGAATTGGATGCTGTAGCG